>JAISBC010000024.1 GCA_031266385.1 Holosporales bacterium | reverse complement strand
CCCCTCCCCCTCCCCCACGGCCCCCCACATCCACACCCCCCACAGACACTACGGGCCCCCCCCCCCCCCCCCCCCCGAGTTTCCATAGAGGAGAGGGACATGGCGGCTAGAAAAGCTATTTTCCCGGCCCTATTTTTCGTAAATTTATTAAATATTTTCATAGAATCATTGTCTCCCCAGTTCATCCATACTAATCGTAACCCATTAGTATTTAAAATTAGTAAACGTTATGAGATTACCGGAGATCGTGAGGACATTAATTTTACTGGATTACAGAAAGTAGGATTAGATATAATCGTAGCACATGAGGAGTGGTAGTTGCCGCTATTTTTATTATTGGCCGTTACGTGAGGCATTTTTCTTGCGCCATACTTTTCCTGGTGATCATATTTATGGGATTCATGGGGGAGGCTCAGTCCTCTTCTGGTGGCCCATTGCCCGGCAGCTTTCAAGCCTTGCTGGACAGTTTTTCAGTTCAGGCCAAAGAATTCAACAAAAAACCAATACCACCTGAGGAGGCTCAGAAACTCCTAATATCAGCTAAAGCCATTTTAGATGGCCTCAAGAAAATGTACATTACAGACAAATTGGGTGTCTCGAGTTTTACCTTACAATATCCGGATGGAAAAGAATTCCCAGATCCATCCGCACATAATACGCGGGATGAGTATGATGGACAAATTATAAGGTTTACGATTGCTATTTTCTTAATTTATAACAATTTAACTGATGCTGTTTTGTTGAAGATTATAGAGAAATCTCCATTAGAACTGGTTTCTTTATTACGAGAAATTAATGTTTATCTACAGTATATTTCGGCCAATCCCAAAGAATTTGGTCACGGAGTTTTTACGGAAAAAAGAGGTGATCAGCTCGTAGTTTTTTCAACAGATGGAGCGATTCTGCGGATAATGCGGGTATTGGTAATCAAGGATCTGTTACCTCCGAATGGTGTCTTTAAATTATCCAGAATTACTTCGGCCGTTATCCAGAATTTTCCTGGCAAGAAACCTGATGTTGCCATTGAAGAAGCAATCGCAAATATGAAGAGAGGTTTGGCCGATGATTCTAGGTTTTCTTTATTTGCTCAATACGAATTGTTGGGATCAATGATGAGTGATCCGACCGGAAATCCTTCTGATTTCTCATCGTGTAGTAATGAGTACGTTCGATTCATGCAGATGTACCAAAAAGAGACAGATCCGACCAAAAAACAGAGCCATCTTGACGTGGCTAAAGGATTTGCGATGACTCTGCTCGGTCTTCCGCATGGGGCAAGACTGGTTATCTGTAGCCATATCGATGGGATTTGCAAGACCCTAACTCAGAGGAGTCAGAAGCTGGCCGAGGAGAGCCAGGCTGCCACCGGGAATGAGGCCCTGAAAAAGAAACGAGAATCAGAGCACCTCGAAGAGATCTCGAAATTTTTGATGGCTGGGGCTCGGATCCTAGAAGATATGAGTAATGACCCGGCTAGTCTGGATAAATTGATGATGAAGGGGCCGGGAGCCGTGATACAGCTAGCCAGAGAAATTGTCGTCATGTTGCGGGTCTTGAGCTCCTTTTTCAAGAATAATGATGACATAGATTCCATGGTAGGAATCGTGAAAGGTTTTGCGACATACGGCTTGGAGGGAACATATCTGTTGTCTTCACCACTTTCCGTTGCCATGAATCTCGGACAAGAATTCACCCTTTCTACCGCGATGGATACCGCAGAATTTCTAGATAAATCAAAGTGCAGGTATCTTAACGTTCGATAACCTATCCTATAAAATAGAGAGTTTTCTGCCAAAGATGATGAATTCTGCAGTGTATGCTATAATGATCGAGCTGTGGTGCATTGTTGCTGAATATTATGATGGCTGGATTAAGTTGAGTGATGATATTTCATCTATCTTTGATTGGAAACTCTCTAAATCCGATAACTTAGGCCGTAAAACCACTATTTTTCCTGATTATGGATAGCCTATCTAGTTTTTTGTTGCTTTCAACGATCGTCTTGATCTTTTCGTTGGAAACGTGAGTATATATCTGGGTGGTCGAGATATCCCGATGTCCCAGGAGTTTCTGTATCGTCAGGATATCCGCCCCATTGGCCAGTAAATGCGTCGCGAAGGCATGGCGTATGACATGCGGAGAGATTTTCGATGCTGGGATATCAACTTCCGAGGCAACTTTTTTGAGGAGTTTTGCAAACCCTTGCCTCGTAAGGTGCCCCTTCTTCGACCGCGAAGGAAATAAGAAATTACTGATCATCCCCTGGCATTTACGGTGCTCGATATACTCGCAGATTATCTGGTTCGCATATTCGTTTAGTGGGATGAGGCGCTCATGACCACCCTTCCCGCGAATGAGTAATGTCATACGATTCGTTTCGTGATCGATAATTATCGCATCCAGCGTTAGGGTAACGAGCTCCGAGATTCTGAGGCCAGAGCCATATAGTATATGGAGCATCGTCTTCAATCTGAGTGAGAATTTTTTTTTATCATCAAAGTGATTGACGAGCCTCATCATTTCGTCCTGTGATAACGTCTTCGGAAGGGGCTTGTTATTATTCTTCATTTTGATATCTGTCATCGGATTTTCCGTGATAACCTTCTCGTCACACAGGAAAATGAAAAAATTCCTTAGGGCGGCAATGTTCCTCATGATTGAGGTTTGCCTGGCCCCAGACTGGCGGAGCCCTTCGATATATGCCAATATATCCGATCTACTAGCCGTTATGACGTCATTCGTCGTTTTTGAAAACTTAATGATATCCGATTTATATGCGGAAACAGACTGAAGAGACAAATTCCGATCGGCAATTAGCATCTCTTCAAACCTTTCGATTAAATCGCCAAAATTATTCAATGATTTCAATATCGCTGAAGAAAAACTTCATTTCTGAGGCGGCCGTTTCTTGCGCATCAGATCCGTGAACCGAATTCTGATCTACCGATAATGCAAATTTATGTCTTATTGTTCCTTCGGTGGCGTTGGCTGGATTAGTGGCCCCCATCAGAGCCCTATAATCATCGATGGCATTTTCTTTCTCCAGGATTTGAACGATGACCGGACCGGAACTTAAAAATACACAGAGATCATCGTAAAAAGGTTTCGAAGAATGAACTTCATAAAAGATTCTGGCCTGCTCTAGGGTAATTCTAATCCTTTTTTGTGCGACGATCTTAAATCCAGCGGCTTCGATCATGCCGTTAATTTCTCCGGTTAGATTTCGTCGTGTCGCATCCGGTTTTATTATGGAGAAAGTTTTTTCTATCATACGATAGATCCTTTTCAAAAAATCAAATTTGCTCCACTTATATTAGAAAAAAATTAAGCAAACCGAAAGGGTTAAGTTTTCCTGGCTCTACAATCTGTCATTACTACAGTCTCAATGAGTTTCCTTGTTTGCACATGTTCCATCAAAGGATGTGCACGGAGTAATCCCTGGAGTGATAGCTCCCAGGTAGTGCTAGTATCCAGCGTAAGCCATCTGTAGAATCATCCATGTTCACTAGTTAGGTCCACATCGGGTCCTTTCTCTCTGTAGAACATGGAGAAAAGAATTTGCCCATATTTTCCGATAAACTCAGTCCATGCACCGAGAACTGGAACCCCACAAAGGAGAGCCTCTGAAGTATTCTGGGTGACATGTATATGCAATCCCGACGAATACTCCGACATTGAATGCTAATTTGAGGTATTTATGTATGTTTGTCTGATGTCCAACAGGATGCTGAATTATCGCGCGAGGAGTGTCTACTGGAGGCACAAATCCGGTAGCGCTTTCGATGAATCCTGACTGCCATGCGGCGAGTCCTCGAGAGTCTGAAGATTGCATCAGTCCTAATAAGCGAATTTGATAGGCTCGGAGAACTGGGCTCCATTCCACATTCTTCTCTACAAATCCTTCGAGAGATGGAAACTCTCCATCGGGCCGAACCCGCCACAACCAGCTGGCAGCTTCAAATCCATCGATAAAACCCCCGAGCAATTCTTCCGAGCTAAAAATAAAAGGATTGCCCTCATCGTTGCGTTTTTCGTCCAATCTTGATACTATGGCCGGGATTTGGCCATCAGGGTAACGCTCCTTGAATGTTGGCACGTGGATGGTATCGGCCGCCTCTACGAATTGGGCGCTCACGATCGCCACGCCAAGAACTGCGATGATTCGTAATGATGATATTTTCATAGACATTCCTCCCCAGATAATGTCTTAAAATTTCCTATGGATGCCGAATTCGGCTAAATATTTTCCGAGAAACATCCCCTAAGCTCTGCGAATGAGTTTCGCACAACAATTTTGCTTCGGTCAAGACAAATGTCAGCGTCCTCGCGGAAAATATGATATATCACACAGCAAGATTAAGTATAAAATTGGGTGATTTCGGTGCTCATTGTTTTTCCTCAGCAGTATGCAGGCTACTCATCCGATATTTAAGAACATTGAAACATGTCTTAGCTGTTCTCTTTTGAAGAGAGCAAAATTGTTTAAGAAATTGTGTGGAGAACGAGTGATCGATCTACTCCTTCATATGCCATCATACGTCATCGAAAAAATTTATTCTGAGGATCTATCCAGCGATAAGGTCGGGCAAATAATAACGACGAAAATATGTATCGATGGCATCGAGCAACCACCTCCACGTTCGAAGAAACCAATCGTCATCTTCGGAAGGTGCGGAGAGGCCAGCACCGAAATCATATTGTTCAACTATAAACCATCGGCGAGCCATATTAAATCTGCATTTCCGATTGGTGGCTATGTTTTTATGAGTGGAAAGCTCGGCCTTTCTTACGCCAATGTTTTTCAATTTATTAATCCTGAGAAATTACCATCTCGGGCCAGTGCACTGCAAAATTCCGGGTTTTTTAATATTTATCCCCTGACGGCAGGAATCTTTCAGGGCACAATCTATGTCGCGATGAAGGAGGCTCTACGGCGTCTGGATGACTGGAAAATGGAAGACTGGTTGCCCGACGATATCTTATTCAAAAATGATTTCCCAAGATTCAAGGAGGCCATAAAAATTGTTCACAATCCAAAGAGGATACAGGAATCTGAGCTCGAATCACAGGCGAGACGCCGATTGTGTTTTGATGAGATGCTGGCCGAGCAGATAAATATTAGATTATTTCAGCCGAAGTGGCGCCCTTCGTTCGCGATAAAGAACGATAAGTGCCTGATCAAGAGACTGCTGGATGCTTTGGATTTCGAGCTAACGGAATCGCAGAATAAAGTATTGCTCGAAATTTTTAGGGATATGGAATCCGGCAGGGGAATGATGCGACTTCTTCAGGGAGATGTCGGTTCTGGCAAGACAATCGTCGCAATTTTGGCCACCCTCTATGCCATCGAGAGTGGGTATCAGTGCGCTTTTTTGGTACCAACCGAGGTTTTGGCTCGACAGCATTATAGGGTCGTTTCAGATCATTTTATTAAACTCGGCATTTTACCGGAAATCCTTACGTCCGGAGAAACCGGAAAGATAAGATCCACGATTTTGGAGCGGATTGAATCCGGAATGGCTAAGATTTTAATCGGGACTCACGCCATTCTGACCGAAAAAGTCAAATTCAATAATCTTGGCCTGGTTATAATCGATGAACAGCATCGATTTGGGGTGGATCAAAGATTGCGACTAATCGACAAGGGAATGGCTCCGCATATCCTCAGTATGACGGCGACCCCGATTCCGCGAACGATGGTGATGGCTATGTATGGAGACATCGCCGTTTCTTCGATAACCGAAAAACCTAAGAATAGGGGCGAGATTATAACGACGGCCATACAAATGAATAAAATTCCCACGGTCGTTGAATCAATCAAAAAAATCGTCGCTAAAAATCAAAAAGTATATTGGGTATGTCCTTTAATCGAAGAGAGCATCAATACTGATTATACCTGCGTAATCAATCGTTTTAACCATTTAAAAGACTATTTTCCTGATGATATTCAAATGCTATATGGGAAAATGAAAACTTCAGAAAAACAAGAAATCTTTAAAAATTTTAAAGAGGGAAGGACACATATTCTAGTCTCGACGACGGTGATCGAAGTCGGAGTCGATATTCCGGATGCAACCGTCATCGTCATCGAAAATGCTGAAAAATTCGGGTTGGCGCAGCTACATCAGCTTCGAGGACGCGTCGGGAGAAGCCATCTTCAGTCTTTCTGCATCCTGATGTTCGACCCGAAACTATCACGAATTGCCTCAGAAAGAATTCGAATTATAAAGGGTAGTAACGACGGATTTCATATAGCAGAAAAAGATCTAATCCTCAGAGGAGGCGGCGAAATCCTTGGAACTAGGCAAAGTGGCCAGAAAAAATATAAAACTTTTGATGCGTATTTACCGGAGAATCAACCCATCATTTACGAGATCTTGAGACAAACTTCGAAGCTTGCCTCCGATATTGTTGATCAAGAACTCGTCAATCAATATAAAGATTTGTTAACAATATACACATCAGAAAATCCAGCAAATATTAGACAGTCGTTTTAATAAGTGTGATATAATGAGCTGATGCATACGGGTATTACGTGATTATCATGGATAGGAATATCATATCGAAAGTTTTGTGCTGCATCCTCGGGATTAGCGCATTTTCTTACGTTGGCCTACGAGTTATCGATCTAATCGGGAAAAGGGATCTATATATATCGGTTAAGGGCCTATCCGATAGGGTCGTCGCCTCGGATACTGCCGTATGTACGATACACATTTCTAGGGATACCGATCAGCTGAAATCAGTTCAGGAAGACCGACGGAAAGATATAGCTCTTATCCTAGGATTTTTGAAGAAAAAGGGATTCGATGAGTCATCGATTGAGCAAATGTCGCCCCGTATTGACGATAATTTCCGCTATAATGGCAAGACAGAAGGGAAGAGTAAATATAGTGTTCAAGAGTTTATTACGATCAAATCATCTGACGTCGAGCTAGTGAAGAGGACTGTCGTTGAATTACTGACCTATATGGACGACAACGGAAGTGAAGGCGGAGTCGTGACGTGCGATACGAAATATCGGTATACGAGCATGAATGAGCTCAGGATCGATATGATTAAGGAGGCCACTTTAGACGCTCAAAATCGGGCTAAACACATTGCTGAAACTGTCGGAAATAAGATCGCAGGGGTTCGTAATCTCACGACCGGTCAGTTTTCGATTGTATCGGCCGACGCTTCGGCATCCGATAACGATGACTGGGAAGGAAGAGATTCCGTGATGAAGAGACTCCGTGTCGTCGTCAGTGTCTCGTTTAATGTTGAATCTTGAGGATAGATATCCTAGATCAGCGAGATCATTTCACATGATCATTAGATACCGTGTATCGAGTCAATGAAAAAAAGGGCAAGGGTCACTGCGCGAATGCTGCGGTGCTATCAAAACGCTGTCCATTTTTTAGCATGCCAAAGAAAATATGCATCAATTTCCTCATCACAGCACACACGATTACCTTGGCTGGTTTGTTCTTATTTTCAAGTCTTTTCACGAACTGAGCAAAGTCCTTGTTATGATTTTTTACAGCTATCGCCGCCATGTATACTCGATTTTCTTGACATCCAAGTGTTATAAATGCATATAATATGATCCTGAATATCTTTTTTGGAATTAAATCCTATGCGTTACTCTATAGACTTCAGGAAGAAAGTAATGGATT
>JAISBC010000030.1 GCA_031266385.1 Holosporales bacterium | reverse complement strand
GGTATTGAATGCCTGTTTTCAGATTTGAAAGGAAGAGGATTCGATCTGGAATCAACGCAGATTAGAGATGTAAGAAGGATCGAAAAAATGATCGCAATTATAACGATTGCAACGTTTTGTGCTGTTTCTTTGGGAATCTCTGGAGAAAAAGCTAAGATCTAAAAAGTCACTATTTCAACAAGGATTGAGAATGCTGAGCTGTATATTTGTTGGTTTTAATTTTTTTACATGAACTGTGGATGGTTTTAAAACATGTGGGGTGGTAAGAATCCCTGTATTAACCCTCATGTATGTAGCCTATGAAGGCGAGGCTTTGTAAAAATAGTACAGATTTTGTGCTTGACTTACCTCAAACAATACCGTATCAGATTCATATTAGCAATAAGTGTATTATGAGTTTTGGTATTACTCATGGGCTCGATATAACTACTTAATTGCAGCCATATGTGAATGATATGCATAAAAAATATATGAGAGTCCTATTGTTTTTTTAAACACTTTTCATGAGGTGGTTCTGTATCGAATCAAGTCTAATCTAGACGTTGAGGGAGATCGATGTTAAGATATCATTGTTCCGTGTGTGTATATATTTTTTCTCCGGAGAAGAGGGATTAAGAGGGATGCAAGTCGTTTTGTTAGAAAGAGTTTCTAAGCTGGGATTCATAGGGGATGTCGTCAACGTAAAGACTGGTTATGCCAGGAATTTTCTGTTACCTCAAAAAAAGGCATTGAGGGCAACGCCGGCGAATCTCGAATATTTCACCTTAAAGAAGGCCGAAATCGAGGCCACAAATCTCAAGCTGAAGAAAGAGGCCGAGGTCGTCGCCGCAAAATTGAACGATGTATCGATAATTCTTATTCGTCAGGCAAGTGAATCAGGGTTCCTATTCGGTTCCGTTCGAGCCGGAGATATCGTCGAGGAGCTAGCCGGACAGGGCTTCATCATCAAAAAATCCCAGGTCAAGATCGATTCTCCCATAAAGACGGTTGGGACTCACCGGATTTCCATCATCCTTCATCCGGAGGTGATCTCCGAAATATCCCTGAGGGTTATGACGGCGCAGGAGCAAACCGCCCCGATCGATCAGGATGCCGACGAAAATGAAGACGGGGAATTGGAAAATGAACGGCATTCATCCGAAATATCTGGGGAGCTAGAGGATTAACCCAGCCTATGGAGGATTAATTCCTCTCCATCTTTGGAATAGTTTTTTGGGTATCGCTGGGCCTTACCGGCGATATATGGCGTAACCGACATGGGTTCTCCCGTGTTATAGAACGTCACCTTATCTCCGGTTAATTTGCCGTCCTCGAATTGGGATAATTCGAATACTCCTCCACCTAAAGTTTTCGGATAGTACACGGTGTTTTTCCCGTGTTTCAGGCCGTTTCGATAATTGCTCTCAGTGACGATATCTCCGAATTCATCATATGTTATGGAAAGGCCATCCTGTTTTCCGTTGACGTAACAAGCCTCCATCTGCTTCATCCCGTTTTCATGGTATGAAACGAAGGGACCATCCTGGACGCCGGCCCTATAAGTAATCACCGATAAAACGGCCCCACTCCTGTAGAATTGAGTAATTTTCCCGTCGATCAAGTCATCTCGGTATTCTATTTCGGATAATGTTAATCCCGTGGATTTATCGATAAATCTGGTGACCCCATGTTTCTTTCCTGAGACGTATTGAATCACTACTCTCCCATCACCGGTATCCTGAGCAAGTTCGCCAGTAAAATTTTCCATACTACTTGGCACCATTCACATTCGACGCTTCTCCATTAGCTAGGAAAAGTTGGATCAAACGGAGTCCTCCTAATGAAATCTCAACAATTTTGCGGCTGCCTTTACTTAGTTCTACCTTTGCGTTCACTGTCTCACCTTTTTCATTTATTAGCGATAGATCAATCAGAATAAAATTCTTACTCTCTTTTGTAGGCTTAGCATTATTAACCTTATGTCCTTTAATCAGCCTCTTGGTCTCCGGATTAATATTCGCTATGTTGGAGGCCAGTCGATTGGGTAGATCAGCCTCATCTACTCCGGGTAGCTTGTTACGCAGTATGATTCGAGGCCAATCCAATTTGTCTGTCGCAAACGATCGAAAAGCTTTCTCATTTGCCCCGTTTTCGAAAAAAGCGATCAACGAGCTAATCATAATTTTGGCCTCTTCTACAAGCTTACCTACCTCTTCCTGAGGCAGATTGCTACCCTTGTTAGAATTTATATTCGCTGAATACGAAATAATTATCGGTAACATACAACAGATGGCAATCGAAGCGAGAAATTTCCTAATTGATACCATGCAAAAACAGCACCTCATTTGTAATCGTATTTTCATTATACTATATTCCTCATTAAGTCACAATATTCACTACTCGATTTCTAATAGTGATGATTTTTTTAATTGAAGACTCCTGTATAGAGTCTCCCAATAATTCGATCGCTTTAGCCTCGAGGATAGTTTCATCAGCATCCCTCCCTATCTCGAATGTTTTCCGCAATTTTCCGTTAACTTGAATGGCTATTGTGATCGTATTCACCGTCGCCAATTCTTCATCTATTTCTGGCCACTCAGTTTCCTGCAACGAATCCGTCGTCTCCCCGATCGTCTTCCACATCTCGTGGCAGATAAACGGGGTAATCGGAGATAATGCCTTGATAAAATTTTTGAAGGAAAATCTTAGCGATTCCACGGTCTCAGTCTTCAACCCCGCCTCGATTTCATTGAATAATTCTCGAACGAAGGCGACGGCCTTGTTCAGGGATACCGAATCATATGCCTCCGAAATCTTTTTGAGGTAAATGTGAGTAGTCTTGAGTAAATTATTCGTTCCATCCTGTCGATCCGTAGTCTCGCCAAAAATTATATTAAAAGTCTTCCAGACCTTATTCAAGAATCGCCACGATCCATCTAGGGCATCAGTGTTCCAATCGAAATCCTTTTCCGGAGGAGTATCGGAAACGATAAATAATCTCGCGGCATCGACTCCATGAGAATCGATAATACTTTGAGGATCAATAATATTCTTTTTAGACTTACTCATTTTCTCCATCGAATATTCGATGACTTCTTTCCCGGTCTTATCGACGAGCTTCCCGTTATCACTTCGACTTACTTCATCCGGATAAACCCACTCTCCATCCGAATTTTTGTATGATTTATGGCAGACCATCCCCTGCGCCAACAGCTTCGTGAATGGAATTTCGCTGGATATATATCCCATATCCCTCAGGGCCATCACAAAAAATCGGGCATATAGTAGGTGAAGGACGGCGTGTTCTATCCCTCCGATACAGATATCAACCGGCATCGCCGCATCGGCAATATCCTTATCGATCGGAGCCTCATAATCCGGGCAGAGATACCTCAAAAAATACCACGATGATTCAAAAAAAGTATCGAGAGTATCAGTATCCCTGACGGCTTCCATCCCGCATTTTGGACATTTTACAAACCGCCATGTAGGATGCTTTTCGAGGGGATTGCCACCACCACCGATGGTCACATCATCTGGAAGCAAAACCGGAATTTCGGCTGGGACGATCCCACACGTTGGGCAATGAATAATAGGAATCGGGCAGCCCCAATATCGTTGCCTCGAAACTAGCCAGTCCCTCAGGCGGTAGGTTACCCTCCTCTCTCCTACTCTTCCACTATCATATTGTGGGTGATTTTGAGGAGGTCTCATCTTCTCGATATGTTTGATCATTTCGATTTTGGCATCGCGGATATTCAACCCATTCAGAAAAGAAGAATTAATGAGAATTCCATCTCCTGAGTATGGTAATTCCTCATCCCCTGAATCTATAACCCTGATGATCGGGAGGTTATATTTTTTGGCGAATTCGAAGTCTCTTTCGTCATGAGCTGGACATCCGAAAACTGCCCCCGTTCCGTAATCCATTAAAACAAAATTCGCGATATAGACCGGTAATCTCTTGCCATCGACCAAAAAGCATTCGACACTCAAAGGAGTTTTCCAACCCTCTTTTTCGGCCTTAGCGAGGGCTTCCTCAGTAGTCGCTCCCTTCCTGCATTTCTCAATAAATTTTGCGATCCCAGGATCATCTTTGGCCAACTCAGTGGAGATCTCATGATCCGGAGAAATGGCTATAAAAGAGGCTCCAAATAGGGTATCAGGCCTCGTCGTAAAGATCGGAATTATCCTATCACTTCCGGCGATCTTAAAATTGATGATGGCTCCCTCGGATCTTCCGATCCAATTCTCCTGCATCTTCAAAACCCTATCCGGCCACTTACCTTTCAGCTCCTTGAGTCCCGACAAAAGTTCTTCGGCATAGGCCGTGATTCTCACCGACCACTGCTCCAGGATTTTTTTCTCGACTGTGGCTCCTGATCTCCATCCCACGCCATCGATAACCTGCTCGTTGGCGAGGACGGTCTGCTCGACCGGATCCCAATTGACAAAGGATTTTTTTCTGTAAATTAATCCCCTCTCAAAAAGATCCAAAAAAATCTTCTGCTCCATGGAGTAATACTTCTTGCTGCAGGTACTGATTTCTCTGGGCCAATCATACATAAATCCAAAGACCTTCAATAATTCTCTCATGGCCTCGATGTTGGCCTCAGTCCAGGTCTTAGGATGCCCCCCAGATTGCATCGCCGCATTCTCAGCCGGCATACCGAAGGAATCCCATCCTATCGGGTGAATTACCGCATATCCGGACATTTTTTTATAGCGAGCCAGAACATCGCCGATCATATAATTCCTGATATGCCCCATGTGTAATTTACCGGACGGATATGGCAACATCTCGAGTACATAATATTTCTTTTGGTGATTCCGCAAAATTTCCGAATTAGAAACGGAATATTGAGAAAAAACTTCACACCACTTCTTTTCGACGGATTTAAAATTGTAAATTCTATCCGACATTTTATGAATAATTTCGGTCACCTAAAAAATCTGGAGCAGTATAACAAAGTTTTTCCCTACATCTAAGCATTTCGGAATGAAAGCCGATTTTTTTTATGATATGCTGCTATCCGTGCACCCAAAAAGAAAATAGAAAATCGGATCCAAAAGAATGCTCAGGAGATCTCTTAATAGGGCGAATGATGCCCTCCGCCCGATCGCACTAATTCCTCATTACTATTCTCATGGAGATGGTTCCTGCTTCGTTAAATTTGGAAATACTCAGGTGATTTGCGCGGCGACCATAGAAGATAGAGTTCCCCAGTTCTTACGAAACTCGAAGACCGGGTGGATTACTGCGGAATATGGAATGCTGCCCTGCTCCTGCAGCGAGCGAACAGATCGTGAGGCGGCGAAGGGGAAGCAATCCGGTAGAACCCTCGAAATACAGCGTCTGATTGGAAGATCACTGAGAGCCGCGGTCGATCTTTTCATTCTCGGCGAACGCCAGATAAAAGTGGATTGCGATGTCATCCAGGCTGATGGTGGAACTCGAACGGCCAGCATAACTGGATCATTCGTCGCCCTATATCTGGCCTGCCAGAAGCTGATGAAAACCAGAAGAGTATTTGAAAATCCGATCAAGAGTCAGGTCGTGGCCATTTCCTGCGGCATCGTCAATAATATTCCTCTTCTGGATCTGGATTATTCGGAAGACTCGAAAGCTGAGGTCGATGCCAATTTCGTTTTATCCGACAATGGGATCATTGAAATTCAAATCAGCGGAGAACAAAGACCGTTCGAAGAGAGTGAATTCAATAATCTTTTGGAATATGCTAAGAAAGGAAAGAACGAATTGATTGAAAAGCAAAAACTCGCTTTGGGTATTAAAGATTGAAATTTAACTTTTACTTCCTCGATTTCCCAGAAACGAGGGCCCTGTTTACAGTTTTAGAGAAACATGGGATCGAGGCTCGTTTTGTTGGTGGATGCGTTAGGGATGGGCTATTGGGAATGACGACTGATGACCTAGATCTCGCTGTTAATTCTGATATCGAATCGGTCAAAAAAATACTGGAAGCTAATGGAATCGGATGCCTCGACACCGGGATAAAATATGGATCAATTACAGTCTTTGTCGATAAGCGCAAATTTGAAATCACCTCCCTTAGGATTGATGAGGAGTGTTTCGGTCGGGACTGCACGATCCTCGAAACTTCAGACTTCGAAGAAGATGCAAGGAGGAGGGACTTCACGATAAATGCAATATATTCCTCACGATCTGGAGAAATATGCGACTATTTTGGAGGCATTGAAGATCTCCGCAATAAATGCGTCAGATTTATAGGTGATCCGACTGAAAGAATTCAGGAAGATGCATTAAGAATTTTCCGATACTACAGAATGTGCGCCAAATTTGGGGACCTGTCAAATCGATATCATGAGATCCTTAAAAATAGGGCAGACGATGTCCGTAAAATTTCGATCGAGAGAATTCAAAAAGAATTATTCATAATATTAATGTCAGATTATTCATTTGAAATCATACGATTTATGATTGAAGTTGGAATTTTACATAGAATTTTCCCGAGTATTAATGAGAATAAATTACATGAAATAACGAGGAGCAACCTCTCCATCGAGGGGAGACTCTATTTATTATTCGATACAACAGAATCATTGAAGACCTTAAAACTGACGAGAAAATATAAATCAAAAATAATGGAGTACAAGAAATTTGAAGGAGAAACTCCGTTGTATATCCTGTACAAAAAAGGAAGCGACTTTCTCTCAGAAATGCGCGAGATTAATAGAATCAAAAATGGAATAGATATGCCCGAACCAGATATATCATCCGACCAATTTCCAAAATTCCCGGTAACATTCGCGGACCTACCTCCCGGCACCAAAGATGCTCAAAAAAAACTAAACGAATGTGAGAAATGGTGGGCAAATACCGAATTTCAAAAAAATAAAGATGCATGTATGGAATATATAGAGAGATTAGATTGTAGGAATGATTGGAATAAGTAATTGACAATACAATCAAGAACAAGTAAAATTCATTTCTCGCTAAGTTTTCACAACGGACAGACGCATGTTCAAGATAATAATAGCTTCCATAATGGGTATGATGTGGATAACGAACACCTCGGCTAGTCACAGTCAACGTCAATTGAAATTCCTCGCACCCGGAGAGGGAAGAGGAAGACTCATCTGCGCCCATCTTAGCACCCCACATGTCTTGCTTATGCGAAGAAAACTTGAGAGTTTCCAATCAAAGATAGATGAAATCTGCAATTTATGCTATATTGTATGTGATGATCGATTAGAAGCAGTGATGTGGTAATGTTTTGTAAAAAGTGTAAAAGCGAACACATCG
>JAISBC010000015.1 GCA_031266385.1 Holosporales bacterium | reverse complement strand
AGAATCTCGGTTAGCGGAATCATAAAAGGCACGAGTTTTTGTTAAAATTCATACGTACTTTATGCGTTCCGCTGCTGTTTTCCTAGTGTTTTCCTATATCTTTATACGAAACTGAGGTTACTTATACACATTTTCTCCAGATATTCAATCTTGTATGGCATCGAGACGCTGCCGCATTTCCTCAGAACTTATTCTAGGTTTTTTATTTAAGATCATCACCCATTTCTTCGATCAATTTAATGTAATAAGCATCCTCATCATATTCAATCTGCCTCTTGATCAAATCAGCACAAATCTTGGAGAAAGGTCGCTTCGTTTGATCGGCGATCCGTTTTACCATGCTTAAAGTCGGACGATCGAGAGCTATATTCACTCTGTGCTCAATCGTCGCCATAATTACACCACTAACAATTCCGCCTACGGCTTATATTATCACTAGTAATAGGCTATTTGCAAGATGGTCAGCACTATTCCTTAGTGCAAAATAGATTATACACCACAAGAGAAATGGCGCCAATCGAAATAAAAGAATCAGCGATGTTGAAGGCCGGCCAGTGGCAACCTCTGTAATGTAAGTCTATGAAATCTATTACCGCTCCATGACAAAATCTGTCGATCAAATTGCCGACGGCCCCCCCGGAAATAAAAACGCATAAAACCTTCTCGATCGTCGCCCTAAGTTTGAAAAAAAGATAAAATAAAAATGAAATACATAATACTGTCGCCGCGATGATCAAATAAAATTCTGTCATCGTATGTGGAGCCAACAGGCCGAAGCTCGTACCAGAATTCATTACTAATACCAAGTTAAGGAATGATGGAAATATATCGATGACTTGCCCCGGAGGCAAAAATGCAAGAATACTCCATTTCGTCGCCTGATCAAAAACGACTATGAAAAAAAACAGAAGAATACAAAAAATTGATATCTGCTTATTTTTCATGGGATACTCCGGTAATTTCTTCTAATACATTATTTTTCGTGAGAATATTCGGTAGAATCTTGAAATCGGTATACCCTGAGGGATGGTAGATGTATAGCGGGACCGCGGCCGCTCCGTATTTTTTCAGCAACTGAGTAACTTTTTCATCTCGGAGAGACCAATCACATTTCATGGCCAATATATTATTCCGCCTAAAAGCCTCTATAATTTCTTTATCCTTAAAGATACGATAATTGAATTGGCAATTCATACACCAGGAGGCAGTAAAATTTAAGAATATTGGTTTTTTTTCTGCGATGGCGTTATCGAATTTTTCATCCGAATAGTCTTCCCATATTATCCCATCAATTTTATTATTCTCAGTGGACGCGAGTAATAACCCATATCCGATCGAACAAATCAGTCCAACCGAGGCAGTAGCCGTGAAAAATTTTGAATTTTTGGAGTGACTTAGCATCCAGAAGAACATTGCCGTCGCGATGAGAGATATTAGAATTAATATCACATTTTCGGCCGCAATTTGTGTCAATAAAGTCCAAATGGGCCAAACACAAGAAAATAACATTGCGAATCCCATGAATTCCTTAAAGACAGATAGCCATCGGCCTGGCTTTGGGAAGAGGCTCAGGCAATTCGGCAACAAGGACACCAGGATGAAGGGTATGGCAGATCCCATCCCAATCGATGTAAAAATCAAGCAGGATTGCCATGGAGAGCCATATAACAATGCCGAGGCGATGGATACTCCCACGAAGGGACCAACACAGGAGGACGATGCGATGGCTCCAAAGACTCCACTAGCAAATGACCCCAAATAAGCCCTCTTAATCGGGAGATTTGACGGTTTCACCGGGATCGGGATCTTAAAATGCAAAAGATTGAAAAAATTCAAACTACAAAGTAGGAAAATCAGCAAAATCCCGAAAACACAGGGAGGACTTTGCATATAAAATCCCCAACCAATTCCATCGATCGATTGCCTGAGGATCAGGAGGATTATTCCCATGGTTAGGAAGGTAAAGATTATCCCCAACGATACGGATAAACAGTGTTTACGAATATTCTTTTTACTTCCAGACGCCGTTTTAGCGATCGAGAAAATTTTGATTGATATAATCGGGAAAACACATGGCATACAATTCAGGATTAACCCTCCCAAAATCCCCAACAAAATGGCGATCAGTAAATTCTCGAGAGGTATCTCAGACGGCCCAGCGATCTTTTCGATCTCATCCGGCATGAGGAGGCCATTCAATGCGAGGGTTCCAGAGCTTAGGTAAGGCACACAGGCATCACCACACGATACGTATGCCATATCATAATCGATCGGCTTCGACGGATCCAAAACCCTCAAAGCAAACATTAAAGAGAAGTCGTTTGGATATCCGAAATACCCACTGGATGTTCCATCGGCATTTGGAATCTCCACGTGTTCCGGCCAAAAAATCTCTAGGACCTCAGCATTTTTCCAAACGATCCTTGGGGCCGATTGCTTTCCCTTCCCAACCGGAGCCGATAAATGCTCACCAATTTTTACTTGAAAATCGGCGACGACAAATAACTTATCAGAGGAATCGGACAAAAAATCTTTAGCGGAGGTCCGAAAACTGACCCCAGCAAACGAGGCCTGACAAACGAAGAGGAGCAGACAACAAACGAACCTACCTACCAGAACCCGAATCACCAGACGACTCCCCAATCGACGGGCGGATCGGCAATCCGCTTCGTCCGCAAGCACCAACTATAAAGCCACAAACAACCACCAAGAGAATCACCAAATGGTGGGCGATGACGGATTCGAACCGCCGACCCCCTCGGTGTAAACGAGATGCTCTACCACTGAGCCAATCGCCCCATCCTAAGCAATTCACTTCCTATTTTAGAACCTATTTCTTGATTCCAGCAACAGCATCTTTCAGTTGCTTGCCCGGCTTAAACTTAGGAATGTTTCTCGCTGGGATCGTCATAGGGGCTTTCGTCTGCATATTCCGCCCCTCAGTTGCGTTCCGATAGGATGTCTTAAATGTCCCAAATCCAACCAATCTAATCTCTTCTCCCTTCGCGAGCTCATCCGTAACCGTTTCGATGAACGCATTCAGCGCCCTCTCGGCCTCAACTTTCTTTAACCCCGCTATATTAGCGATACTAGCAATCAAATCTACCCTATTCATATCAACAAACCCTGCAACCAGGACTCTTAGCCACGATCAGGATGATGCTACTACCAATAAGAATACTAGTCAAATATTTTTCTATTTTAAAGACTCGATTCCTGCGAGTTCTTGCGGGGATCATAGTCAATTTCAAACAATATCGTCGAACACATTTTCATGTAAAAAATAAAGAATGCTTCATAGAATGATCGATATACTTTATTTTTTATCCAAGTAGCTAAGGTATTAACTAGTATTGACTTATATGTTTAATCCATGGCTTCTGGTTTAGTTTTAGTAAAACCTACTAGCTCTTTGCTGAATTTTTCGCAGTTTCTAATTATCGATGCATCCGAATCCTTCAATTTTTTGATGAAGTTAACGAGCATACCCTGGCTTCCCTCAATGGTACTCGAATGCATTTTCAAATGAATTTTAACACTTTCTGAAGTGTCCGGAGAATCAATTTGGTCCTTGATATCAGCCATTAATTGGTTCTCAGCTCCCACAGTAGCATCTAATTTTCGATAACACAGTTTTCCCAGTTTTTCGTAATTTTTACATCGTGCTTCCAAATACGGGAATACAACCACCAAGGTTTTGTAGGCAATTTGTGCTGGTAATAAGGTGTCGAGTTTTGCGAACTCTTTAGTGAGGGTAGAATCTAGGTTGTCTACCTCTTTTCTGCCTTCCACGGGCAGTATCATCGATCTAAATTTCGCGTGGATCATCTTCGTCAAATCCTGCTTACTCACTGGGGTGCGACCATCCAATACAGACAAATCATCGAGAACCCCGACTGTATCCGCGAAGACAAGGCAGGTGGCTCTCCCGATAGCCGTAAGCCGCTGACGCTCTGCGGCAAGGCCTTCCAACTGGGGGATTGTTTGATCTATCAGGGAGTGAAGTTCAGCTGTAGCCTCGGAGAGCTCCGATGGAATTGCATTCTTGTGAAATGTCAGAATCGTGAGCCCTTCCCTGACCGCATCCGAACCTTCAGGGGCCAGATATTCCAGCAGTTCTGCGATAAGTTCTCGCAGCTTTTCCTGCAGTTCCCTGATTATGTCGAAGTATGGATGGGGAGTCACTTTGGGAACATCACCACCGGATGTCGCTTTCTTGTTACGTTCCTCCAATGCTTTTAGGATAGTATGGAGCTGCTGAAGCAAGGCGTCATCGGGCCCTGTTTGAGCCGCTTTCTGCTTCTTTTGCTTCGCCCATTCTATGATCATGTCATACTTAGATGTGTCATCAGTCGAGTCATCAGCATGCACCGAATGACAAGCCCAGCACAAAATCATAAATATATAAAATAAATTCCTCATTACTCTATTATGGTTCCGCCGATAGTATCGAGAAAGAAAAAATGAATATATTCAATATTATTGTAAATCTAAAGTTGTTAAAAAGTTATTAACAACCACCCCCACCACCAACAAAGTAAGCACTACTCTGCTGCAGGATACTCCTCATCAGAGCTTCTCCAAAAAAAGCCTATGCAAGATCACATCCACATGTTGGGGGATCAATTTGGTATTCAGACAAAGGTAAATCTTGATGGACGGGAGACATTTACCAAGCTAGTTGATCAATCTGAATTGCTCCATCATCATAATATTTGAAAAGCGCACAAGATCAGGACGTAGTACTGCTGTGTTTGGGCGAGTGAACAAGCTTTATCAAC
>JAISBC010000053.1 GCA_031266385.1 Holosporales bacterium | reverse complement strand
AAATTGATGCATATTTTCTTTGGGTATGCTAAAAAATGGACAGCGTTTTGATAGCAACGCAGCGTTCGCGCAGTGACCCTTGCCCTTTTTTTCATTGACTCGATACACGGTATCTAATGTAATAGGGATGGTAAAGAGGTTTAAGGTAGTAGCGGATAGGTATAGGAATAGAAGGAAGAGGTTTGGGTTGAGGTTTAATCTCATAGCTGGGATTTATAATTATGAGGTAGGGATATGAGATTCGAAAGAGCTCTATTGTTTTAGAAGAATATGTACCAGGTTTGATAAGACAGCTTCTTCTTATATTTCATGGTGGTATATGGCCTCTTTTTTTCATATTATTGAGGTGAACCTATTTTCTCTAACAGGGCCTAGTAGATCTCCCTAATTCTCAACTACCCTTCCCCTTTACCATGCTCTCTGCTTCTGTGCTCCGTGTCTCCTAGTAATAGATATGATTGTGGGGGTTTTGGAGGGGGACTAATGTTGCGACTAACCCCTATGGAACATTTTTCCTATCTGAGATTTTGTAATTTTGATGAAACTTGTGCGGTGATGATTACATTGGTGGATGGACTCAGTTTCTTCCATCTGATGAATCAGGGCCACCATCTCGGGTATCGACATTTTCCGGCCGCATCTAATGCTATTATGGCAGGCGACATCGGCGATTTTAAGCCTGACCGCATCCTGGAGGCATAATTTTTCCCCCGTCTCGATTATTTCTTTGATGAATTCGATCGCAGTCTCTTCATCCAATACCGACGGAATCGCCGTGATTACAAGCGATTTCTGATCCTCACAGATGGTAATCTCGAATCCACAATTTTGGAGATCATCTTTATGATCCGTAAAATTTTCTCTTTGCCCATCGATTATTTCGATCATCCCCGGGGTTATTAAATATTGTTTCCTTCCGGCCTCAAGATCCTTAAGAATTCGTACCTGAGTTATCTTTTCGTGGACGGCGTGTTGATCAATGACAATAATCGAATCATCTTTCTCGGTGATGATATATGAATCAAGTATCTGGCAAACCGGGGTCCCAAAAAAATTTACTTCCTCCAGATTTTCGAATGATTTTGGGATCATCTCGATTTTTTCATTAAAACTGATCTTCGAGATGATAGAATGGCCATCATCTCGAAATGACATCTTTAAATCATTCCGATCGCTTAGGTAATCTATGACCCTCGAATCGAGGACGGTATCAGATGGATCAACAGGGCTTTTCATAGCAAATATTTCACTATCACCGAGCGCGATTCTATCGAATTCCTTGAGATTTTTCTTGATGGACTCGGTCACCATTTTCTGTGAATATTTCACATCCCTAAAACGGATTTCAGATTTGGTAGGAGATACATTGACATCGACATAAAACGGATCTATCTCGATGAATAGAATGGCCGCCGCAAATCGCCCACTCGGTATCAAATCTCGATATGCGTTCCGGATAGCCCCAGATATGATCCTATCCTTAACGATTCGATTATTCACGAATATCCTTTGAAAATCCTGAGAATACTTGCTGTCGATTGGATGGAAGAGGTATCCACTAATCGAGATAGTGCCGTCCGATTCCGTTATACTGACCGATCTCTCGAACATTTCGGGCCCAAAGACCCTGGCTATTCTATCCTCGATGGATTCGGATTGAAATGATAGGACTGAACGATCCTCAGTCCTCAGCGTGAAATTAATACCCCTATTTATTAGGGCAAAGTTTTCGATGACCGATATACACGCTGATAATTCAGATGTGTCCGATTTTAGGAATTTTAATCGAGCCGGAAGTTGATTAAATAAATTTTCTATCGTGACGGTTGTTCCTCGAGTAATTTTCGATGGAAAAACATCTGAGATGTCTGAATAATTAACGGATATCCCATATCCATTAGATTCGATCGAAAAATTACTGACGGCCGCGATGGATGGAAGGGCCTCTCCCCTGAAACCGTAACTCCTAATCTCGAATAGATTCATACCGCTAAGCTTCGAGGTCGCGTGTCGTTGAATACACATCGGTAAATCGTCGTATAGCAAACCATCTCCATCATCTTCGACTACAATTTTCGCCTTTCCACCACACTTCAAGAACATATCGATATTTTTTGAATTGGCATCAATCGAATTCTCAACGATCTCTTTGAGGGCGGCACACGGCCTCTCAACTATCTCTCCGGCCGCAATTTGGTTAACTATTTTATCGCTGAGTAGTCTTATTTTACCCAAGGATTCACCGGTTTCGCACGAATATAAAATTGGATTACTAGAGTAAACTAATTCCACATCGTTTTACAGAGCCTTCTTCCATAACCTCCCGTAAATTCCGATTATATCAAGATATTTAGGGCAACCGTATTTCTCGAATTTATTTTTTTGATGCAAAAAGTAGTTAGTATATACTGCCCGCGTATTGTGTGCCTCAATGAGCAAAGAGTATGAGTAGCAAGATTTTTACATTCAAAGTTTCTCTAGTTAATGGATTGTACTGCCCCGCAAAGGGCGAGGAAATTTTCAGGGTTACTGAAGTCAGGGGAGAAAAGTCCTTATATGATTTCGCTGAAACAATTGTAGGATTATTTGGTTTTGATTTTGATCATGCGTTTGGTTTTTATAACAACATCAAAAATATCTACATGAGCGACGAATTATACGAACTATTCTTTGACGTTCCGGGATGTGAAGCAACTGAAGGAGCAAAAAGTGTGGAACTCACAAAGATAGAAGATGTTTTTAAAATTGGGAAGAAGATGGGCTTTTTATTTGATTATGGTGATGATTGGGTGTTTTTGGTGGAGTGCAAAAAGATTTCTGACTCCATACCAAAATGTAGATATCCAAGAATCGTGGAAAAAGTTGGTGAATCTCCGGAGCAATATCCAAGCTGGGATGGATAGATTATGCGAGTAAAGCGTAATCTCTTCGGGAGTGGCCTTGAGAAAGATTAGAATTATAGAGGCTTACGGTATATGGATTGAAAGGACTCACTCCTATGGAGTATTTAAGTAGGGTTCTCGAGACTCAGGGGTTGTCTCATAGCGTAGGAAAACTACACACAGAATTTATACAGGTGCTGGACAAATTCCGGTGAGTGTTATAGCATCTTCCGTGTTCGGTCGTTTTTTTTCTCGATGCCCAGATAGCTCAGTTGGTAGAGCAAGAGACTGAAAATCTCTGTGTCGCTGGTTCGATTCCGGCTCTGGGCACCACAAAACCTGTGTCTTTTTTTTATCCCGGAATGATATGAGCGACGCATCCAGAGAATTTGAATGTAGTCTGAATCAATGGATGGAATCCATTTCCAGCGCGACCTCAATCGGCGAATTGGAAAAGATAAGGGCCGGACTTCTGGGAAAGTCTGGGGCCATAACTTCCGAATTCAGGGCGTTAGCGAAACTCTCCATCGAAGAGAAAAAAATTATTGGAGAACGCCTGAACATTGCGAAAAACGCGATAGAGGAGGCTATATCAGAGCAGATCAAAAAGATCAAAAGATCGATTATCGAAGAAAGGTTGAGGAGCGAGGTGGTCGATATTACCTTGCCGAGTGTCAGCGATTCATTCGGGTCGCTTCATATCTTGACTCAAGCGATGCGGCGAATTAGGGATCACTATCATGCCCGTGGATTTTTAGTGCTCGATGGCCCGGAGATAGAAACAGATTTTTTCAATTTCGATGCCTTGAATATCCCGAAGCATCATCCGGCTCGACAATCACACGATACGTTCTATATCGATGGGTTCGATGATGTTTTATTGCGAACACATACTTCGTGTGTCCAGATCCGAACGATGCAGAAAACCGGGATTCCTGTCAGAATGATTTCGATAGGAAAAACCTATAGGAATGACAAGCTGGATTCCACGCATTCTCCGATGTTCCATCAGATCGAGGGGCTCGTCGTCGATCGAGAAGGCCTCACGATAGGACATCTGAAGAGCGAATTGAAGAAGTTTATATCCGCATTTTTCGAGACGGAAGATGTAGCGATTCGCCTTAGGCCGAGTTATTTTCCATTCACAGAACCAGGGGTTGAAATTGATTGCCGATATAAAAAAGAGGGAGGGAGGCTGCGGATTACCGGGGACGGGACGGATTGGCTCGAACTAGGAGGTGCCGGCATGGTACACCCGAATGTCTTCAAACATTGTGGAATCGAGGGACCGGCATACGGTTTTGCCTTCGGCTTTGGCCTCGAAAGACTGGTTGCCCTCAGAACCGGAATATCCGACATCAGAAATATCTACGAAACAGATGTCAGAACCCTCCGGTACCTTAACAATATCAGGTAAGCTTAAACAAAGAAGATCGAGGTTCGGTTTTCTTGAACAATCGCCAAAGAAAATTCACTCCTACACAACAAAAGGCGATCCCAACTCCAACCGGCCAATAATTCGAAGAACTGGACCTCCATTGGTTCCTAAGAGCATCCAGAAATAAAATATAATCCGATAACTTTGCAATCTTAACGGCATCAATATCCCCAATGCAATCTAACGGCAGATCAGAGGGGGCAACACTTATAAGATTATTCCACGACAGCTTCAACACATTCAGATCCTCGACTGTCCCTTCCTCCGGCATTCTCGGGTTAGAGAGAGCTCCAGCCCAATATCCTTCCACACACCGGCGAGCCGACGCTGCATTTCCAGATCCAGGTCCATTATCGTCGAACTTAACCACCCCACCCGCAGCAAGAATCACACTATTTCCTGCAATTTCCAATGCATCACCCTTAAGCCACTCCTGCCCCCCCTTATCAGGCATAGGGAAAGGGAACCCATCAGGATACCAAAAAGCCCCTAACCCACCGCTAGACATGAATCCCAGCTCAACTGGTCCAGATTTCCCAGTAGCCGCCCACTCAAATCCTAGATTGTAAGCATATTTTCGACCCGGCTCTGACTCAGCATCCCAATAATGGACCTCCCCCATACTTACAGGACAACACAACAAGAGGCCCTCAGACCCCCCTACTGGCCTAGAAGCGACCAGAGCTAAGAGAGCCCCCCCCCCCAGCGTCTCATAACGCCTGATTTTCCAACGTTCTTGTTAGCAAATTTGTTAAATATTTTCATAAAAAATATATCCTCCCTAATATTTCTACAGTAATTATATAGAATTAAAGTTTATAATCCTTTAATCTTATAAACAGATACATTCTGAGGAAATTTCTTCCCCAAAAACTGACACAAAGACAACAATGACACTCCTCCAGCAACACAACCAAGCCACTTCATGACAGTCGAGTATTTCTGCAAAAAGGTCTTGAGTTCGCGCACCTCAACATCTCTGTCTCCAAGCTCGTAGGCCTCAGACCTGTTTCAGGGTCACCTGCGCTCGTGATGGTTTTAGCTACGTTCCGTCACATTTGAAACATACAAGACCCGTTCATAAATCTTCCCCTGCTACCATGAAATAGCTATTCAATGGATAGAGTTGCATCGAGCTGTTAAAACCTTATGATATGCAGATTTGTGGATTTGGCTCCCAATTGCTCTCCATCTCTGAAAATTTCCCCAACATAAAGGCAGTACAGCAAGATTTGAGAGGACCCGAATGCCGGTACCCCCCACAACTGTACGTGCGATTTTCGGGGTGATTATGCAACAACTCTATTCTCTCTTAATAACTTCCTCCAAGTACTAACACTGTCCACGTTGATATCTTGAATGTTTGAGAGGTTTCCTTTATTGTGTGAGTATTAGCAAAATCCATTACTTTCTTCCCGAAGACTATGACAATATATTCGGGATCTCCTTAGGTGCAATTATAACAATTGGATGTCAGTAAATTCTAGTATAGGATTTTATGGCGTAGCTTATCCAAGATTTCTTGCTCGAGATCAACTGAATCATTCTTATCGAGTACGAACTTTTCGAGTCCTCTTAAGACCTGATCTACTTATAAACTTGTTTACGGCCGTCGGGGATCTACCTATTTCATTGGCGATCACTTTAATCCTCTTTCCACTCATAAACCCATTCCTTAGGATTTCAAACTCCGCTATGGTCCAGGGATTTCTCCTTTTATGTCTACTCACGAAGACTCCCAGTACTCGAATTTGTTTTTTCTCGATATTGAGATCAGGATTCATATTTCTCTGATGTAAGTTTATTCATCGTATAAAATTATCTTGGCAAATCAGGAGAGATTTCTCAAAATAAAAATAGTCCCAAAAAATTTTAAATAATTGCTATGCAATTCGATACCTGATGCATCTTAAAAATGTTGATTTATCCCTGGAATTGCAGATATCATTGCCCAGTTTTTTTTAAGCCGGACGTCCTGATGTTGAAAATTACGATCATTGGGGGAGGGTACATTGGCGTCGTTTCGGGGGTATGTTTTTGTGAGTTTGGCTTTTCAGTCGATATCGTGGAAATCGATGCCGTAAAGCTGAAGGACTTAAAAAACAATTTGGTATCCGTATATGAGCCCAGCCTCGAGTCTAGCTTAAAAAAACATCAAGCCACCGGAGTTCTGAGATTCTTCGGAAATCTTAATAAAACCCATCAGAATCCAGATGTCATCGTCATAGCCGTCGCTCATTTCGATGACGAAAAGCAGGCCGCCAAAATTCATGATATCACCAAGGACGCTATGCTTCTCCTGAGTAGATCTCATTATACGGCGATCCTCATCAAGACGACGACCTCAGTCGGGACCTGCTCGATCATCAAAAATAATGCGCAATTTTTGAGGCCAGATTTAGTTCACGGAGAGCATTATGATATCATCACGAATCCCGATTTTCTCAGAGAGGGATACGCTTTACACGATTTTGTGGCCCCCGATCGGTTAGTGATCGGGATGGACCAAACTTCAAAGAAAGCCAGGAACTTGATCGAGAAGCTTTATTCGCCGATTATTGCCTCTGAAATTCCGGTGATCTATACGAATCACGAGACGGCCGAACTTATAAAGTATGCGACCACGGCGTTCATTGCCGCTAAATCCGCTCTCATCAATGAGTTCGCAGATTTGTGCGGTAAATCGAAGGCCAATATCGAGCATCTGATTACAGGGATTGGCTTTGATTCCTCGGTAGGGCCGAAGTTATTGAAAGTAACCCCCGGCTTCGGAGGGCTTTCTTATCCGGCCCTGATGAGGGGAATCACTCGAATGGCCCGATCACTGGGCATCGAATGCCATATTACACGGGCCGTTATGGAGAGTAATCTCGCGAGGACCAGGCATATCTCCGAGCGAATTATTAGTAAGCTTTCTGACGAAAATGGACTGAGTAATAAGAAATTGGCTGTGTTGGGTTTGGCCATCAAACCTCAGACGAATGATGTGAGGGAGGCTCCGAGTATTAGCGTCATCCATACTATGCTCGAGAATGATATTTTCGTCTCGGCATATGATCCGTCTTTTCATCTCGATGCTCTGAGGATTCTCGAGGCGATACCAAAAACGATTTTCGATAATCCGAGATTTCAGCTGACCGGATCGGTATACGAAGCCGTCATGCAAAGTGATATGGTCGTCCTCATGACGAACTGGTCAGAGTTTTTGAATATCGACTTCGGGAAGGTCTGGGAACTCATGAATCGCAGACAGAATGATAACCCAATTTTAATGGATATGCATAACCTCTATACCAAGGCAAAATTGAAGAATTTCGAATATATCGCCGCAGAGGAGTTGCTGGGTCCGCTGTGAGATACCAAAAAATGAACCGAAACCCAGGATTGGCTATCAAACATGCTCTCCAGTGATTAAATGAACTGGTGGTATCTGTCTCATTATTTATGAGATTTGGTATTAGATTTCTTCCAAAAACCCGCTTAATCAGGTTTGTTGTCAGAACGCACTGAGCGTAGAAATGGTACGAAATCTACATCCAAAGATTCATGTTGGTTGTAGCCGCGTGATCTGTTGTACTATTGTCCATGGTTCGTTATTGCAGTATGTTACTTCGGCCTGTTTTGGGTAACCACTAATCTGTTATAATCCACCGATTATTCCATTTTAGAATTCTAAGATATGAGTCGAATTAAAGCTATCATGGCCAGGGAGATTCTTGATTCGAGGGGTTTCCCGACGATCGAGACGGATGTAATTTTGGAATCTGGAGTTATGGGAAGGGCCGCCGTTCCATCTGGGGCTTCGACCGGATCGTTCGAGGCCTGCGAACTAAGGGATGGAGGCCATCGATTTTCTGGGAAGGGAGTGAGTTGGGCCGTCGGAAATGTGAACGAAATCATCGCCCCACGATTACTGGATCTCGATGCCAGCAGGCAGTCTCACATCGATTCAATTTTAATCGATCTCGATGGGACCGATTATAAATCAGAACTCGGGGCGAATGCGATCCTCTCAGTAAGTCTAGCCGTTTGTCGGGCGGCCGCCCTGTATTTCGAGCTGCCACTGTATCGATATATGTCCGGAGTCGTTGGAAGGAATAGGCTTCCGCGACCGATGATGAATGTCCTAAATGGCGGGGCTCATGCCGATAATAAGGTCGATATTCAGGAGTTTATGATTGTCCCCGCGAAGGACGGCCCCTTCATGGAATATCTGGAGATTTGTACCGATATTTATCATGCCCTCAAAAAATACCTGAAATCCAAGGGATTGAATTCGAACGTCGGGGATGAAGGCGGAGTGGCCCCGAATCTAAAATCAACTCGAGAAGCCCTGGATATCGTGATGAAATCTATCGAAACGGCCGGATACACTCCGGGGACCGACGTAAATCTCGCCCTCGATGTTGCCGCCTCAGAGCTTTTTAAGGATGGGCAATACCATATCGAGGAAACGACAAAAAGCACGAGTGATATGATAGCCTACTATGAGGATCTCGTTAAAAATTACCCCATAATTTCGATTGAGGATCCACTGTCCGAGGAGGATTGGGATGGATTCACCGAAATCACGGCCAGAATGGGTCGAGATATTCAGATCGTCGGAGATGATCTGTTCGTTACGAACGGTAAGAGACTCCTGAAAGGAATCGATAAAAAGGCGGCGAATGCCATCTTAATTAAGCCGAATCAGATTGGGACTTTAACGGAGACCCTCGAGGCAGTATCTCTCGCTCAACGCAATGGATTCAAGGTCGTAATTTCCCATAGATCGGGAGAAACGTGTGATTCGACGATCTCGGATCTTGCCGTTGCCGTTTCGGCCGAATATATCAAGACTGGTGCTCCAGCTCGGGGCGAGAGAGTTGAAAAATATAACCAATTGCTCAGGATAGAAGAAGAGCTCAGGACCATTAGACCTCCTTCCAAACCCCCACAATCAGATCTATTACTAGGAGACACGGAGCACAGAAGCGGAGTGTACTTAGGGGTACATGAGCATTCGAGCACCGGATCGACGCAGCAGGAAACTGATTGTGAAGAGTTACGGAGGAGGTCTAGTGAAAAGTGTTCTCGGTAACAGTCGTCACCATTTTCCCTGAAATATTTCCGGGACCGTTGGGGCACGGGCTTAGTGGTAAGGGATTGGGAAAGCTGTGGGAATTGCGCCTCGTTAATATCCGGGATTTCGCGACTGATAAACACAGAAAAGTCGATGATTCGCCTTGTGGAGGAGGAGCTGGAATGATCATGAAACCCGATGTGGTTCATGATGCATTATCATATGCACTGGAGCTACATTCCTCCAAAAGAAATAGACAAATGATTCTGTTTATGTCGCCCAGGGGAGAACCTTTCTCTCAGAAAATGGTACGATCTTGGTTCAAAGATGAGGTTGATGGACTAATAATTCTCTGCGGGCGCTATGAAGGTATCGATCAAAGGGTCATCGATTTCTGGATAAAGAATCACGGGATGCTCGAGATTAGCGTCGGGGATTTCGTCCTATTCGGTGGGGAATTGCCGGCGATGTGTGTCATCGATGCTTGCCTCCGGCAAATCCCGGGGATTATGCACAATGAGACCTCAACCGAGACTGAAAGTTTTTCTGTTGATCTTCTGGAATACCCACAATATACTAGACCCTGTGAATGGAATGGAGAGAAGGTTCCAGCCGTTTTATTGTCCGGGAATCACGGAGAAATCGAACGGTGGAGGTTGGCGCAGTCGGAATCAACGACGAAAGAGTTGCGCCGTGATTTGTGGGAGCGTTATGAGCGGAATGGAGATTAATCCGGTCCCGATTCGTGGCGTTGTGAGATGATGAATTTGATAGAGCAGATAAATAGGGATCAGATAGCAAGGTTGACGGCCGAAAGGCGGATTCCTCGTTTTAGGGCTGGAGATTCGGTAAAGGTTTTGATCAAGGTTGTCGAGGGAACGAGGGAAAGGATGCAATCGTTCGAAGGTGTCGTCATCGCCAAGAAAAATCGCAGTATAAATTCGTCGTTTAAAGTTCGGAAGATCTCAAATGGCGAGGGAGTTGAGAGGCTGTTTCATCTGTATTCTCCGAACATTCAGATAGAGGTCACGAAACACGGCAGGGTTCGGCGAGCGAAGTTATATTATCTACGAGAGCGAACTGGAAAGAGTACGAGGATAGCCGAGAGGAAGAGACTCGAACCATCCACCGATGATTAGCCCAGATTTTCATATTAGTTTGTTGTAGGTTACGGGCGTTATTTTTTTTGGGAGAGAACACATGGCGACGAGTTTGAAGATTGCCGAGAGGAGTGCTCACGGAAAGAGAGCCGCCAGGAAATTACGTCACGATGGGTTTGTCCCGGGGGTGATATATGGTGGCGATAGAGGGCCTGTGCTCGTAGAAATAGCGGCAAAAGAGCTGAAAATCGAATGTGAATCGGCAGCTTTTTTTGGACATGCTATCGAAATGAAATTAGAGTCTATCATCGAAAAATTTATCCCGAAGCAGGTTGATTTACATCCAGTAACTGGAATTCCAATTCACGTCGATTTTCAGAGGATTACCAAGGATTCGAGGGTTAAGGTCAGTATTTCCATCGAATTCACAAATGAAGATAAGGCTCCTGGTATTAAAAAGGGAGGCGTTATTAACTTCATCGTTCATAGACTTGAATGCTATTGTTCTCCGGAATCTATTCCTGAAAGATTGCTCGTGGATTTAACGGGGAAAGAGATTGGTGATAGCATCCTGCTGATGGAAATTGCCTTACCAGATGGGGTTGCTCCGGTCCATCAGGAAAGAGACTCCGTCATCGCGACCATCGCCGGGGCAAGAGTCAGCTCAGGAGATGAAGATGATTCTGCGACGACCGAAGATGCAGCGGAAGGCTCCACTGAATAGCAATTTTATCCGCTTTGCCAAAAAATTATGTTTCTGATTGTAGGGCTTGGAAATCCTGGGGCGGAGTATCTGTATACCCGGCATAATGCTGGATTCCTTTTTGTTGACTACTTCTCGGAATCTGAGAAATTCCCGGCCTTCAGGGGAAGATTCGATTCATTGTGTTCTGAGAACGTTCTTTTCGGAAACAAAGTTATCCTTCAAAAGCCTCAGACATTTATGAATTTATCCGGCAGGGCCGTTGGCCAGATCGTATCATTCTATAAAATCAGCCCGGAAAAAATCATTGTTTTCCATGATGATATCGAGCTGCAGCCATTCGATGTGAGGATAAAATTCGGGGGAGGACACGGAGGCCATAATGGTCTCAAAAGCATTGATAGCACAATTGGGAAAGATTATTGGAGGGTGAGACTCGGAGTCGGTCGCCCGCCCATCAAGGAGCAAGTCGCCGACTATGTGTTATCCCGCTTTCCAAAAACTGAACTCGAAAAGTTTGTATTCGATATTTTCCCAGAAACTTCGACATTATTTGTTAATAAATTCTTAAGAAATCAATCGTAATAGGTATCATATTAATCATTGATATTTGCATAAATATTGTTTATAATCATCATATGATGCTGGGGAGCGAGAACGCTGGCTTAGCTTAAATTTTTATAATTCTGGTACGTTCTTAATATTTCGAACTGTGCATTTGGGGAGGTGTACAAATGTCAAGACTCAATCCTTTTTTATATATCACTGTACTGTGTGTCGTGGAAATTCAACTCGCAGAAGCAAATGTTGATATATTACGTGCACACAATAAAGCGAGCTCGTTCTTTACTTCCATCGGAAAGAGCCCTAATTGCCCGGCTTGGGTGCGTCCTGGCGGGAAACTGGGAAATGGCGAGGCGTCAGACTCGTCGTTAAGGGAAGTTTGCGGAATTTTTGGAATGCAGGCTGCGCGTCATATGTCGGAGCTCCCCATATACGGTGGCAATTTATCGGCGGCCAATCTCAATTGGATCGGCGTTAGTTATTCAATAAAGGCTCTTTACCTACAGGCCAGAGATTATTTTGCCTCTAAGGATCTTTCTCAGATAGTTGATGAAATAACCGAGAAATCCGTCGCGAAAACGTCGGTTTACTATGATTTGACTGATTCACAAATTGGCGATCTCAGGCATGACGTGGCTGCTTATTTGCGAGGATTAAGAATACCAACACTGATGCGATCGTTTAGAGCTGAGTATCCCGTCGTAAATAGGATCATTAATCGGGATGAGGGATGGGAGAGCTCACTTGGCACTGGACCAACATCTGCAAAATTAGCGAGGGCATTCAAAAGAGTCATAGGAGATGGGAGCATTGAACAGACCGTTGTCGAAGCCCAGAGTCAGGGAGATACATCTGCCATAGCGAAGTTTAGAGAATGGAAACGTGAAAAAAATACCTCTCAGATGGTGGCAGACGTGGTCACAGTATCGGCCTCGGAAGCTTCAAATTTTGTGACTCGGTTTGGGGCATTTCCGGAATTAGCTCTCGGGGATAGCCTAAAGAATGAATTCAAAAAGATTCTATCGCCGCTTCCTATACCGTCATTACAATCTGCCGGATCCTCGGCATCCGAAGATGAAGATATTTCACAATCCGATCTATTAAATCGTGCTATTCAATCCAGATCGATCACGGTTACGGCACCAGTGACCCCGAGAAGAGCAACGACTAGTTTGGCGAAGGGGTTGCGGAGGGGTGCTGCCGGCCGAAAACTCTCTCATTCTGTAGGGCAGCCATCAGCTGACTCCACGGTCACCACCGTTTTAAAGCGCCCTGTGGTCCGGAAGCAAGCTACTATCCAGACCCTGCTCACTGATCCGGACAAACCGGATCATGACACAGTAATTGTAGAAAAGCCCACCAAGAAGAGACCGCTTCCTGCGACGACCATCAATCCTCAAGAAGAGGAGCCTGCCGTTCAGACTCCTCCAATTCCTGTAGCGGTTATTCCATCGGTGGCGGCCACACCTGCCCAATCTAATCCAGTCGCTGTAGTATCTCCTGCTAAGCCGAAGCCGCGTTATAGGGTCGTTGTTCTAGCTCCAGTTATCACTAGACCATTGCTGGGTGTGCCTCCTGCTCAGCCGAAGCCGGTCCAGAGAGTAGCTCCAGAAACTGCCCCAGTAGTAGTGCCGGCTGAGCAGCAGAATCCTGAACCAAGCTCTCTGGTGCAGCAAGAGCTCGATGGCGACTGTCAGATAGATTTGGTAGCTCATCCTGTAATGGTGCGGGAAGAAAACGAAATACAGGTATCACGGGATTTGGTAAGAGTTGCTTCATTACCGGGAATTGTGTGCTCAGATACTACGATTATCGATTTTGCCAAATATAAAATAAGTAACTCTGCAAGACTCGAATCGGCAGATGTTCAAGCTGCCATGGCGGCAGATTGGGGTAGTGTTTTGTCTGAGATTAAGCAAAGAAGGATGTATGAAATCCCTCCAGAGGATTTGGGTAAGCTGGTCACATCGGACGTTGAGACGGATATAGCATACCTAGCCGCAGCACGAATAGTGATGAATAGCAATAGGGTACTAGATTGTCTTACCAGGTTGGCTAAAAAGTTACAGGATGAATTCAGAGATATAATACCAGTCTCAGTATCTGGCGTTTATAATCTTTTATTTGATAATCCTGTCCATTATACTCGTATAGTTAAAGATAAAAGTATCAAAATTTTCAATTATATCCGGGAAGAAAATCAACGTTTGATGCCAATAGCCAGGAGTAATGCTGATTTGGAATATAGCCCGGAAGACATTGGACGAGGAATGCCGGAACTCCTAAGAGAAGCTGCCCAAAATATGGGGTATCCTGAGCAGGTTGAAATTAATGCCGATCTCTTCACTTCTCCAGTCATCAAGTTTCAAAAACTTATCTCAGAATTGACGAGAGATGATGTATTGCTAACCTTAACTCAAAACATACGACCATTAAGGAAAGCCCGGCCATAAACCTCAACTCCCACAATGGGTTGGTAGGTCTGTGAAAATCAGATATGTTATGGATCTCAACTGGATTTTACCATCTTGTTAGGGTATTTGGAGAGATTTTGACTCTATCGTATGCTGGATTAAGGGTTTTTCTTTCTTGTTATCTATGAGTTGTGGTATTGGTTTGTCATACAACCGCTTGTAAGGCATTCCCAGAGAAACCGGGTAAACTGCTATTGAATCGTTTACTTAGTCTGCACTAAACATGCAAGAAATCTCATATATTCCGCCGTTTTAAACTCGGAGCTAGGTCGAGAATGACGATATCTTTGTTGAGGTTCATTTTGCACATGGATTTTGGAAGATATTGAGTGATTGTAGGGTTGAGAAATCCACTTACTGAGCCTAGTCTTGGGACCCAATTTATGGTATCATCCCTACCCATGCTTGCGTTGGGTTATATTCCTCCGCTAGAGATGTTCAAGTTATTTTTCCCCGTTGTAGGGGCGTTTTTTGATCCATTAGTAATTTTCGCGACGGGACTATTCGGTGGATTTTTATCTGGTTTTCTGGGGATTGGGAGTGGTGTGATCATCACTCCCGTCCTCATCGAATTTGGAATTCATCCGCTTTTGGCCGTTTCAAACCAGCTCTGCCACGCCATCGGCGTTAATATGACGAGTTTTTTGATGTACAAGAGGAAGCAGGATGTTGATTTTCACCTAGCATCATATATATTACTCGGCGGTGGCCTCGGGGCCGCATGTGAATGGTTCGTTTTAATGAGAATGGGAGGATCGGCCGATAATGCTCCTCGGATGTTCGCGAGTGTTTATGCCAGCGTCCTCGTCCTCCTGGGGGTAATCGTCCTGATCCAAAGTATCAAGGCCTGGCGCGATGAATCCGGGAAAAAGTACGCGTATGGCGTCATGATGAGGCGTTGGATGCTATACCTGCCATTCCATAAAATTTTTGTGAGATCAAGAACCGAGATGAGTGTTACAATCCCGATATTCGTCGGATTCGTGACGGGAGTTTTAGTTTCGTCTTTAGGAGGAGGAGAAAACCTCTTGATGGCCCCCATCATAACTTACTTAATCGGCCGTGTTAGCTCGGTCGTCAACGGAACGACGGCCCTCGCCGGCTGTGCCATAACGGGAATGGTAGCCGTTATATATGCCTGCGGGAACTACTGCTGTGATGTCGAGTTCGTCATGATTCTATTCGCTGGGGCAACTCTGGGTTCGTGGCTCGGTGTGAATTTATCGTATAATATGCGAAGATGCTATGTCAACATGCTGGCATCCGTCGCCATTTTCCTAATGGCCTCGAGACAGATCTTTAAACTTTTGAATAATTCATTGACTCCGTCGATGTTGAAAAAAATTGATCTTTCTGGATCGATGCTATCTAAACTCGCTCACGATATGCCATTATTGTACACCTTTGTGTGTATATTTTTAGTCACAATTACCGCCCTCATCGCCGAGAAAATATTACGGTGGATAACGGATATCCGTAACAAAAAGAGGGCGTCGAAATGAGCAAAGTATCTATCATTCTCGTCCTACTCATCGTGGCGTGTTTTTTCATCGCACCCTGGGAGGAAAAACTAGAAGATCCGGAAAATATCGTTAACGTCTATGGGTGGTATGGAATTATTCCACGCAATGTAATCGATGATTTCGAGAAAGAGACTGGAGTCAAAGTTAGATACGACATATATGATAATAACGACACCCTCGAAGCCAAATTGCTTACCGGTAATAGCGGATATGATGTCGTTTTCCCGTCATTCATTCCATATGCCGTGAGACAGATGGCGATGAAGGCATATATGAAATTAAATCTCGAATTACTTCCAAATTTGCAAAATATCCATGGAATTTTGACTGAGAAATTCAAGCAGAGTGGCGGAAGTCTGAATTATTTGATCCCATTATTCTGGGGAACCGTAGGGATTGTATACGAGAAAAATGCCGTAGATCAGGCCTTGCCCGGTGAAAAAATAGATTCCTACGAATTTCTTTTTAATCCAGCAAAGCTGAAAAAACTGTTTCAGTTTGGTGTAAGTTTTCCCGATGAATACATCGATATATTCCCACAACTGAATGCCTATATGGGTAATCGAGCAAAGAAGATGTCGATATCTGATATCACGAAGTATTGTCGATTCCTTTCTCGTGCTCGACCGTATATTACCAAATTTTCCTCGACCACGGTCATTGCCGATCTACTTTCTGGGGATGTTTGTATTGCGATCGGGGCCTCTGATAATAGCCTGCGAGCAATGCGTGTCGCAAAACATGTTGGAAAAAATATAGAGTACGTTATTCCAAAGGAGGCTGGGATATTATGGATCGACTGCGCCGGAGTTCCAGATGGTGCTCCACATTTTAAGAATGCTCATAGATTTATCGATTTCTTGTTGAAGCCAGAAATTGCGGCGAGAATTGCGAATCACTCTGGAGTATTAGTTAATGTCTCTGAAGCCAGGAGATATTTCAAAGAAGAAATTATAAATAATGATCAAATTTATCCGACTGATCCGGAAGTTTTAAGTAATTTAATATTATGGCAAGCATGTCTGGACGAAGAGGGTCTGAAATTCGAGAGGATGGCTATGAAAGAGTGGTCCAAGGTGAAGATGAATTCACTCAACAAAAGAAAAATTGAGGGGGGAAAATGATAAAATTATCCAAAACAGTTTTTGCCTTCCTTATTTTCGGGTATGCTTTCCTATACATTCCGCTCGTATTTATTGTCGTCTGTTCGTTCAGTGAATCTGAGGTTCCGGGAATCTGGACAAAGTTCTCATTGAAATGGTTTGCGCTCGTTTTCCAGGATAAGGACTTGTTGAAGGCGGCCGCTACGAGTATTGAAATAGCCGGGATGTCGGCGACCGGCGCGACAATTATGGGTATCTTGGCGGCATCAGCGACGACCTCTTGTGACGAGTATTTGGGGCGCAAATGTTTGAAAAAGCTAATGATAGCTCCGATCATTTTACCTGAATTAGTCATCGGTTTTTCTCTGTTAATGCTATTTATATTATCGGAAAACATTTTCGGATTTCCGAAGGGACGTGGAATAATGACCGTAACGATCGGTCATACTATGGGATCGGTTGCATACGTCTACAAGAATATCAGGTCCTGCATGGCTTCGATCGACAAATCGATTGAGGAGTCTGCCAATAACCTTGGAGCGAGATCGATCGTATCGTTCCTGTATATAAAAGTTCCAATTCTTCGGCATTCTGTATTATCTGGTTGGCTATTGGCGTTCACTTTGTCACTAGATGATTTGGTAATCGCGAGTTTTCTAACGGGTCCTGGGGCAACGACGCTACCTCTCTTGATTTTCTCGAACATTAAGATTGGAATTACTCCGACCATCAATGCTTTCGCGACCCTTTTCATGGCCCTGGTATCGTTGTGTATCGTTCGAGCATCATGGAGATCTAGGAAAAAAAGGGGCGACTATGACTCCTGAGGCTCGTAAGAAAAAGAAGTTAGTCGTCGGAGGAATAGAATTAGAGACATCAGGATTGTCCATCGATTCTCGTTCGATCAGGCCTGGTGAGGTTTTTTTCGCACTGAGGGGGTCTACTGGAGATGGACATCGATTCGTCTCTGAATCTCTCGATAAAGGAGCAGTCGCCGCCTTTATCGATAACCCAGAGTATCATGACCCTCCTAAAACGATCTTAGTAGATAACGTCTTAGAATCCCTCAAAGAAGCTGGGCTGTTTTTAAAGAATTTGGCCAATCCTGGGAAAATGATTGGAATAACGGGGAGTGTCGGCAAGACGACGACTAAGCTCTGGCTATCCGAAATTTTAAATCATCATCACAAGACTTTTACAACGATGAATAATTACAATACGATCTATGGTCTTCCGATTGCCCTGTCAAATATCGATGATAATCTTGAATATTTCATCCTCGAGATGGGGACGAGCCACCCCGGAGAAATATCGGAACTCTCTAATTATTTATCTCCTGATATCGGGATCATCACAAATATTTTTGAATCACATATCGGAAATTTTAAGGATAAGGCAGAATTAGCTGATGAAAAAATTTCCATTATCGATGGGATGAGGAGGGGTGGAATTTTGATTTTTGACGGAGATTCGGAATATGCTGAAAAAATCAAAATGGCGGCCTCTGCTAAGAAAATCCAAACTATATCGGTGGGATTTTCTGTGGGATGTGATGTGATGGTGCGTATGGAATCAAGTCCTAGACATCATAGTTACATCAAGGGTTGTATAGAGGCGGTTCTCATGGCCCTCGACCTCGATATAGAAAAATTTTTACCGTATTTTGATGGGTTGAAGCCTTTAAAGGGAAGAGGCGAGATTATCGACTGCAGATATAATGGAAAATTGTTCACCCTGATTGATGAATCGTATAACGCCAGTCCAACGGCGATGATGGCCGCAATAGAGAACCTCGATCATAATTACAGAAAGCCGAAGAAGGTAGCTATCATCGGCCAGATGAAAGACCTAGGGGACCACGAGGAATATTATCATCGAATTGTTGCCGAAAGGCTGTCTAGATGCACCTTAGATGGATACTTTTTCATCGGTGATGAGGAATTGTGGAAAATATTCGCTGGAGCAACCACATGTTATGCATTTCTAGATCCTAATAGAATCGAAGAGATCCTATCAAAAATCCCCGACGGAGCAGTCGTATTACTAAAAGGCTCGCATACCATTCGATTGGATGGAATTATTAACCAGAGTTGCTTATTTTAAGCCCCAGTTATGGATTAGCAAGAGTAAATAGGCTAAAATCCCTAATCAATGATACAAAAACAAAGGATCTTAACCATGGAAGAGCATATCACAGAGCTATTCTGTTTTGTCGATGATTTT
>JAISBC010000022.1 GCA_031266385.1 Holosporales bacterium | reverse complement strand
AGAACACATGTTAGAACGAATGATCAAGCTGTGGTGCATTGTTGCTGAATATGATGGCTGGATCAAGTTGAGTGATGATATTTCATCTATCTTTGGCTGAAAACTCTCAAATATTTTTCTTGGCAAATCATGGATGTTATGTTAGGCTGTTAGCAGACTGAATGAGAGAGTGCCAACTTCCACCGAAAGAAGTGGCACGATAATAAATCATATGGAGGGCTTTTTGATCATGGCGAAAGTAATTGGGATAGATCTTGGAACGACTAATTCGTGTGTGGCGGTAATCGATAGTAAAACCGGGAAGGTCATCGAAAACTTAGAGGGAGCAAGAACGACTCCTTCGATGGTCGCCTTCCTGGAGAATGGAGAAAAACTCGTGGGACAGCCAGCAAAACGTCAGGCCGTCACAAATCATGAAAATACTCTGTTTGCTATCAAACGATTAATCGGCAGGAAATACGATGACCCCATGACGAAACGAGATATCGATCTTGTCCCATATAATATCGTCAAATCATCGGGTGGTGATGCATGGGTTAATATTCGCGGGAAGGACTATAGCCCGAGCCAAATCAGCGCCTTCATCCTTCAGAAAATGAAAGAAATCGCTGAGGCTCACCTCGGAGAGAAGGTGACTCAGGCCGTCATCACAGTCCCCGCCTATTTCAATGATTCTCAGCGTCAGGCCACCAAAGATGCCGGTAAAATCGCTGGTCTCGAGGTCCTGAGGATAATCAACGAGCCGACGGCCGCCGCCCTCGCCTATGGACTCGATAAGAAAAACAGCGGGGCCATCGCCGTCTACGACCTCGGCGGAGGAACCTTCGATGTTTCCATCCTCGAAATCGGGGACGGCGTATTCGAAGTGAAGGCAACGAACGGAGATACTTTCCTCGGGGGAGAGGATTTCGATGCAAGAATCATCGATTATGTTGCCTCCGAATTCTTGAAGGAATCTGGGATCAACTTGAAGAAGGACAGCATGGCCCTTCAGAGAATGAAGGAGGCCGCCGAAAAGGCTAAGATAGAATTGTCGTCGTCGATGCAAACAGATATCAACTTGCCGTTTATAACGGCCGATTCCAGCGGCCCAAAGCATCTCAATATCAAATTGACGAGAGCGAAATTCGAGTCCCTCGTCAGCGATTTAATCGAGAAAACGATCGATCCATGTCGAATCGCTCTGAAGGATGCTGGGCTCAGGACGTCTGATATCCAGGATGTCATTTTAGTCGGTGGAATGACGAGGATGCCAAAAGTCGTCGAGAAGGTGAAGGAATTTTTCGGGAAGGATCCGAATCGCGGTGTTAATCCAGACGAGGTCGTCGCGATAGGAGCCGCGATTCAGGGAGGGGTCCTACAGGGCGATGTCAAGGATGTCCTCCTTTTGGATGTTACTCCTCTTTCTCTTGGGATAGAAACTCTGGGCGGAATCTTCACGAGACTCATCGAGAAAAATACGACGATCCCGACGAAGAAGAGTCAGGTCTTCTCGACGGCCGAACATAACCAGACGGCCGTCACGATTCGGGTCTTCCAAGGTGAACGAGAGATCGCGGCTCAAAATAAACTCCTCGGACAATTCGATTTGATCGGCCTCCCTCCGGCTCCTCGTGGAGTCCCGCAAATTGAGGTTACCTTCGATATCGATGCTAATGGAATCGTTAATGTTTCGGCGAGAGATAAGGCCACCGGGAAGGAACAACAGATTAGAATCCAGGCCTCAGGTGGTCTGACTGACTCCGATATTCAGGAGATGCTGAGGGACGCCGAGGCCAACGCCGCCGAAGATCAAAAACGTAAGGAATTGATCGAGGCCACAAATCGGGCTGAATCCCTGATCAATGAATCTGAAAAGGGATTGACTGATTATGGAGATAAGATAACGGCCGATGAAAAATCTAAGATAGAGGCTGATATATTGGCCCTGAGAGAAGCTTGTCTGGAGGAAAATTTCGAGGAGATACAGAATAAGACCAACGATCTAGCCCAGTCCTCGATGAAGATCGGAGAAATGATATACAAGGATTCGAAGGAACAACAGAACTCAGAATCCTCGAAGAGTGGTAATTCAGACGACGAAAAGATAGTCGATGGAGATTACAAGGACCTGAATGAATAGATCTCTCTGATTTACCCGGAACTTATCAAAAACAGAGCTTAACAGTGATTATGCCTCTTGGCACTACCCCCTCTAATAGCCAGGCAAAATGAGAACCCTTGAAAAGTGCCAAGAATATTCTTTCTAGCATTTATTACGCCATTAAAACTTCACATTACTTAGTTAAAACAGTATAATAGAAAGTAATGGTCAAAATAATACAATGAGGCATCAAATGCAATCAAATGATAGGGTTACGAAGGTGTCATATCTCCGACCAATTATATCCACGTTGCTCGCAAGTATGGTCATAGTATTAGGTCACCAAGCTCGGGCTACACTCACCATGACCCGGATACACCCAACACGATCCGGCGCCACACCAAGCTCCAGTACACCAACAAACGATGTACAAACACCATGCACCACCATAGATCAGGTAAATAAATATCTAGGCCAAGTATACATCCAAATATCACAAGCATCAAGGGAAGAGATCGACCAACAACAACAGCAGCTATTTGAAAAACACAGGAAAGCACTTATCGGTCAATTCCACGGCAATTCGACAAAACAGTTCACATCCTCACACCCAAAAGTAATAGAAGTTCACAAAAAATTCAACGCAGTACTAGAAGCAACCAGGGAAGTGTTTCGTGCAAAATTTCCAAATACGGACGAACAGATCGTATTCACCTTCGCACTGGCCATTAATCAACAGGGTGACACAGCCTTACAGGACCTGTTAGAATGGACAAGTCAACCCAAGCCCAGATCTTTCATCAATACAGCTAAATTTAGAGCACTACTACAACAAGTCACTGAATCAGTCCAACAGACGGAAGAATCATACCAGCAAAAGATAGAATCCAACCTGGAACAACTAATCATCCTTCTTCCACGCCTCGAAGAAGCCGTACTTCCCATCATGTATGCCGTACTAAATCAGGCCCCCCAACCCGAAGACTGGCAGACATTACTATGGAACCTCGGTAGAATAGGCGCAGCCCATATCGTGCCAGTGCTGGAGTCCACCCCAGCCAAGAAAGCAGAGGAAGTTAAGGACTTAACTGGGGCATTAGCGAAGAGGTTCAAGGAGATCAGCCTAACCATAAGCCAGGGTACAGGCCGAGGATTCTAGACATCCCCACCCTACTAGTAGGCTCTGGATTTCCAACGTTCTTGTTGATAAGTGTATTGAATATTTTTAGCAAATCATGTAACAAAAAAGATAATCGATGGCGATTACAAGGACCTGAATGGACCAGTTGCATAAGTATTCCTAAAATCGCACGCACAGTTTAGGGGGATCAACTAACATTCGGACACCCCCAAATCTTTCTGTACGGTCTTTATATTGGAAGTGGGTTTCAGAAATGGAGAGCAATTGGGGGCAAAATCCTAAAATATGCATATCATAAGGCTTATGCAACAGGTCTATTATATAGTCTCATAAATAGTTCTTTAGATATATATCCTTTATCTCCGAATAGGGTCCCTTTGAACTGATTTACAAGTCCTTTTACTGGAACTCTATCATCACAATTACCTAATGAAGTTTAAATCCAAAGAACCATCCCATACTTGATTTCCCTCTTTCCGCTATTCTCTTAAATACTTTATGATTAAATATCCTTTTATTATGACATACTTTTATTGATGTTGAATCTATATAACTAATATCACTATTATTTCGTCTTATACAGAGAAACAAAATACATATTATTGGTAAAACTCTTTGTTGAAGTATAATGAATCTTTCATAACTAGGAAGATTAGGAAAATCCTTTTTATAGTACTGTATATATTTCTTATAAAATGCTTTAAAGTTTTTTACTTCTGAATAGTGATACATGAGTATAATTGTTATAATTTCACTTTCAGATAATCCAGGAGTCCTTGTTGATCTCTTAGTTTTACGACTATGTTCTAGCAAATACTTGTTTGATTCTTGTTCAAGATTTTTACAAAAATCATCTACAAAACAGTATAATTCTGTGATATTGTCACTCATGGCTA
>JAISBC010000068.1 GCA_031266385.1 Holosporales bacterium | reverse complement strand
ACCCCAGCGGCTGCTACTCCCGTTACCTTTATTAACGCTCTATACCTCTCTATCTTATTCTTCATACCCGTTACATAGGCATCGAGAGAATTGACTATATCTTCTGGTTTATATGAAATCCTCTGTTGATCCATCATCTCTATCAATGCTTCCCTAGTCCCATCGTCCTGAGATCCAAATATATCCCTGACATCATACCCGTAAGCCTCCAAAGCAGCCCAATCATCCAGAATAGCTTCTGAAGCTCCGGATCCTAGGGGGATGGGAGGGGTTATTTTGGAGATATCCCACCATTTGTGTTGTGCCCATGCCTGCCATTCCTCCTCCATTGGGGAGCTTCCTATGGCTGCTTGGTTGTGATTTGTGGACTGTGGCGTGGGAGTGGCTGGGATTGTGCCTCCTACTTCGATGCCTTCTGCTGGTGGGCTGACCACTATAATTCTGGGTCTGATTAATGACTCCTGGGATTGTGTCGGGGGGGGGGGCTCTAGGGGGGAGTTTCTTAGGTCATAGTCTGCGGATGTGGCCTGCGCCTCGAATTCTACGTTTTCGAGTATGAGGCCTGTGGCGTAGTGCGGGATGATGAGGATGGATGGGACAGCTATGTATTCAGGATTAACGGGATCTGGATGATTTGCGCTTTTTCCTGTGGTTACAGTGCAGAGGAGAACCGGAATGACAAGCCTGAGGATCTTATTTGCTACCTTTTGTTCCTTTGTCCCTGTTATTATTCTCTTCACTGGTGGTCTCCCCAAGATTTCTTTGATAATCATACTTGAATAATGTTTAAATTTAGTAAACGAAATTAATCGTATGATTCAAATACTGCTATCTGTTGAAAATGCTCGAGAATTCGGTCTCGAAGCGCCATCCCGATATATGTCTATTTACACGGTAAAGCGCTCGATCCGCGCATTACATGACAACAGTTTTTGATCGATATTTTCGTATCCTCTGTCGATGTGATACAATCGATTCACGATCGTTTCTCCGCGGGCCATGAGGCCGGCTAAAACGAGTGAAACGGAGGCCCTTAGATCTGTCGCCATTACCTGAGTACCGATCAAATTCCTGACTCCGGTGACGACCGCCGTTTTCCCGTGTATGGAAATATTGGCTCCCAATCTCGACAGTTCTGGAACATGCATAAATCGATTTTCGAAGATATTTTCCGTGATTGAAGAGGTTCCGTTGCAGATCGTCATTAATGTCATGAATTGGGCCTGAAGATCCGTCGCGAACCCAGGATAGGGAGCGGTCAATACGTCGACCGGCCTTATTCTATCATCCCTTTCTGATCGATGGACTTCTATATTATCCAGGCCATCTGGGGTTTTCGAAATTATTTTACTCTCGATTCCCGCGAGACGCAGAGTATCAAAAAACTGAGATAAATGATCATATATGCAGTTTTTCAGGATGAGATTCCCGTTGGTTACGGAGGCCGCGATAGCGTATGTTCCGGTCTCAATCCGATCTGGCATAATCGCGAAATCTGCTCCATTCAGAGAATCGGTGCCTTCGATGGTTATTATCGAGCCTCCATGGCCCTCAATTTTGGCCCCCATTAGGATGAGGAGATCGGCGAGGGCAGTTACTTCCGGCTCCATGGCGGCATTGATGATTCGAGTCGTCCCCTTCGCCAACGATGCCGCCATGAGGATATTTTCGGTCCCCGTCACCGTAGAAATGGGGAAATGAATATCACATCCAAAGAGGCCCTTTGGTGCCGAGGCTTTTATATAACCATTATCGATGACGATGTCGGCCCCCATCTGTTCGAGGGCACTGATATGAAGATTGACACCCCTGGCCCCGATGGCGCATCCTCCCGGTAGCGAGACGGATGCCCTCCGGCATCGAGCGATCAGGGGGCCCAATACCAATATGGATGCCCTCATTTTGCGGACGAAGTCGTATGGGGCATCTGTGGCCTTAATATCTGGGGTCACCATCGATATGGAATTATTTTCGGATTTTTCGATCCTAGTCCCGAGATAACTCAGAAGATCCAGCATCGAATCGATATCCGATAGCCGGGGTACATTCCGGAGGGTCAAAGGACTATCGGTCAGCAGGGATGCCGCCAGAGAAGGAAGGGCTAAATTCTTGGAACCACTGACGGTGACCTCTCCATTAAGCGGAACACCACCAGAAATACTCATACTCTGTAACACAAACGAATACCCCCGACAAGAAGAAATTGAAAAATCCCTAACGAGGATAATATAATCAAATTAGTCGTAAAAAAAAACCCTCCATGCGGACAGGATGGCCTTCGGCAGCCATCATCCATGAAAGGACGACGGCTGCGTCTCTGTCACCAGTTGCTAAGACTAATTAGCAAAATGGGTAATTTGGAGTACCGTTAGTTAGCGGATACTGACAAATCATCAACAAAGCGAGAGACAGCCAAAACTTGAAGTTCACAGTTTCAACCCTCCAACAAAAAACCTTCGAAGGGGAGTATATTCATTCCGTTCCGCAGGATCAAGCCTTTTTTCCAAAAAATTAAGAGAAATTTTCCCCATTTAATGCCTCCTAGTTGAATCAACCAGACATATCAATATCTTCCCGCACATCCAACAACATTTACTGAAAGTAAATAATTAATAGTTAAGCTACTTATACAAACAAAGGGGAGACCACAAATGAGCAGAATACCAAAAGGCAAATTGGAACATCGACATAGACAAGCCAGAAGAAATGTAATAAGGATGTTAGTCCTCCTTGTGATGCTAAAGACAGGCTCCACCGAACCAAGAGCCAGCCTAGAAGAGCCCGTCAACGAGGACCAGGCTCCCGTCACAGGGCGATACATAGCAATCCCAACAATGGTAATCGTGCCGATCACCCAGCCCCCATCCGAGATAGTACCTGTTAGACCAACAGTCCTAGTCGTCAGTTCAACCGAAGCAGGGCTGAAAGTAGGGGGCACAATTCCGGGCACTCCAACTCATCAGGGAACAGAGTCTCCTATACATTTCACAGACCAGGAAGAAGAAGTATGGCAGTCTTGGGCAAAAAACATATGGTGGGATTTCTCTCCAATCACCCCAGCTTGCCTCTTAGGCTCCGGAGCTTCAGAAGCTATTCTGAATGAGTGGGCGGATTGGGAAGATGCCGGACTAGATGTCAGGGATATATTTGGATCTCAGGACGATGGGACTAGGGAAGCATTGATAGAGATGATGGATCAACAGAGTATTTCATATAAACCAGAAGATATAGTCAATTCTCTCGATGCCTATGTAACGGGTATGAAGAATAAGATAGAGAGGTATAGAGCGTTAATAAAGGTAACGGGAGTAGCAGCCGCTGGGGT
>JAISBC010000034.1 GCA_031266385.1 Holosporales bacterium | reverse complement strand
ATACTCCTTAGGTCAAGCTTAAGTAGTCTTCCGGGACGTTTGTACTTAGAGAATTCTTACGAAGAATTCATAGTTAATCATATTTTCTTATCTCTTCTGAGCTTTAGGTAGGATAGTTTTTATCAGAACCAGGGAGAATTTACAACTTTTGCAACGGGTCTATTATGATACTCCCCAAGATTGCAACTTTGATTAATCCGTTCACTTTTACCTCGCTGGCTTTGCGCCTATTGCTGATGATTCTTACTGTGGACTATATTTGATTGTTGTGCATTTGTCAATTGCATTGTTTTATTAGGGCCTTTGGCATTATTTCGCGCGAAAATTATACGTAGCAGATGTGGAAATTACTTTCGGTCGTCCTCAAAGCTCTCTGTACGGCCTTTATATTGGGGAAAATTTTCAGAGGCAGATGACAATTAGAAGCTAAATCTCCAAATTTGAATATCACGGTCTGATTCAACATCTAAAATATAGCGAGATCTATCTTTCTCTCAAAACACCGGCACAGTTTTTGAGGACGGATGTTATGATCTTGTCGGAGATTTCTTTGATATCCGTATCCGTTAGGGTCGATTTATCAGATTGCATTACGACCTCCAGGGCTACCGCCTTATTCTCGATTCCTATCGCCTCAGATTCATATACATCAAAAATCGTTGTACTCGTAATCCAATCTAATTTGAGTTTTTTTATGGCATTTATTATATCCTCCCCCATCACATCTTTCTTCACGATGAACGAAAAATCACGAACGGTCGATTGGTATGGTGATAGAATCAATGGAGCCCTCTGCTTGAAAATAACCAACTCAGGGATATGATCGAGGAATAGCTCGAAACACGCGACGGGACCGGTTATATCCAGCTCATCTAGGATGACCTGATGAATTTCCCCGAAATGCGCGATGACAGTGTCCTTCTGGATCACGTAGGACCCACTCCTCCCGGGATGGTAGTACCCCGGAGCCTCACGGCTTAACCGAAAACCAGAGATCGTCAGATTCAAGAGTTTTTCGAGATCTTCCTTAACATCGAAAATCGAAACGCTTGCCCTGCGATACCTCCAAGTCCTGTTCATCCTATCTTCCGAGAGAGTAGCCGTCACCGTATTTTCTTCCGAAATTTCTTCATAATTCGAGCCGACTTTATGATACCTTTTTCCTACCTCGAATATCCTGCTATTCCTCTGACTCTTACTCTGAGCCAATTTGATGGCCTTAAGATGGGAGGCGACAACCGAAGGGCGCATCACGGCAAATTCAATCGTCAATGGATCCTCGATATTTAAAAGCTCCTCCCGATTCTTGAAGAGTAACGCCGATCCAGAATCTATGAATGAAAAAGTCTTGACCTCGTGATAACCATTGTAAACCAACGCATCCGATATTTTATCGATGGTGTATACCTTGGAAATTGGATCCTTTTTATCCAATTCCTGATCCCCGATATTATCATACCCAATAATCCTGACGACCTCTTCGATTATGTCTTCTTCGATACTGATATCATGCCTCCAGGACGGGGATTCGATAGCCATACTGAAATCATCTATTATATTGGCCTTCATCCCCAGTCTCTCAACGATCTCCTTGGATTTCAGGAAGTCATCGTGATCTAACCCGGTTAATGCCTGAAATTTGGAGGAATTCAAGACGACGGTAGTAGTATTCGGCGGTAAGGTCCCGGCCTCATTGATATTCGAGATCTTCCCAGCGCCATCGAAAGTCAAGAGGTCGGCCGCATAATTAACGGCGAATTCAACGAGTCCTGGATCAATCCCTCTCTCGAATCGAGTCCTCGCATCAGTAGAAAGCCGGAGGGCTTGCCCAGCCTTAGCGATGGCTATCCTATCAAAATATGCACCTTCTACCAGGATGTTTTTAGATCCATCAGAGCAGGCCGAATCTTCTCCTCCCATAATGCCGGCGATCGATAGTACTTTCCCATCCGCAGTGGCGATAACGACGGCCCCACCCGGTAGAACGGTTTCCTCGCCGTTTAGAGTCATTAGCTTTTCCCCGGAGATCGAATCCCGGACGACGAGGCTGGGAGGTAGTTTATCCAGGTCGAAGATATGCATCGGCTGCCCGATATCGATGCAAATATAATTTCCGATATCGACGGGGCCGTGGATTAATCTCTGCCCGATGGCCTTCAATCTCCTCGTCACATAATCGGGGGCGTGCCCAGAAACTCCCGTGACCGCCACCGTTGAAAAATACGGACAATGTGGTGTTTGCAGATCGATATTTATTGGATTTTTTTCGTCACTATTTGATGCTTTTAAATCGGGGAGGGGCAGCAGATCCCCGGCTCCGGAGGCCGCCAGATCCCTCGCCAATCCTCGAACACTAAAGCAGTCGGCACGGTTCGGGGTAATACTTACATCGAAGATAATATCATCCATATGCAGGGACTGAGCGATATTGCCACCAATCTGGGAATCCTGCGATAACTCCACTATCCCGTCGATACCATCATCATCGATCAGGAGCTCTTCGGTCGAGCACATCATTCCCTCGCTGTCGATTCCTCGAATCGTGCTCCTCCTGAGGCGTTCATTATGCGCCGGAATGACGGCTCCGACCCTGGCGACGGCTACATATATCCCGGACCTGGCATTCTGAGCACCACATACGATGTTGAGGATTTCGTTCCCAATATCCACCTCGCAAACCCGCAGCCGATCGGCATTCGGATGTGGTTTAGTATCCCTTATAAATCCGACGACGAAATCCTGAAACCTTAGAGAATGGTCTATGACCTCCTCGACCTCGATTCCGAGATTGGGAAGAATATCGGCAATCTCCTGATAATTTAAATCGGATCGTAAATGATCCTTAAGCCAATCGAATGTAAATTTCATACCAATGTTACTCCTTCGACAGATAATTTAGTAACTCACCGACCTTCATAAACCTTTTCCAGAATGTAGTCGTTCTCACGGGTGCCAAGAGTATAGCAGACTTCTTCCAAAAAACCCCACAATCAGATCTATTACAAGGAGGCACGGAGCGCAGAAGCAGAGAGGAAATTATAAGGGGAGGGTAGGGGGATGGGGTTATAATAAAATTATATCATGTAAAACGCTCGTACGCCGCCTAGTGTATACCTACCAATCTGCAGAATTATATTACTTATATGACTCCTCTCGTTTACTAAATTTAAATAATAATGAGATATGATGATTATAGAAATATTGGAGAGGATATATTTTTATGAAAATGTTTAACAAATTTCCTAACAAGAACGTTGGAAAACCAGGGGTTTTAAGGCTCTGGGGGGGGGGGCTCATCTCGTCTGCCGCCTTCGTGGCTGCCCTAGCCGGCCTGTTTGACGATGTTCGGGCTGAGCAGAAGCTGTGGAATTGTAATACTTGGGACTGGGGGTTTAATAACTTTCCTCCAACACTGACTGCTCTAGGACGGGAGGCTTGTCGACTAGGAGCCCCTTACCCTTTGTGCTTTTTTGAACCTAATTCTGATGATTGGGTGATGCCTGTTCCTGCTCTCCCGGATTGCCCGGGGATCCTCCTGGATTGCTCTGGGGCCTGTCCATCGACTGTCCGTTTATGTAAGGCCCTGTTTAATGAGCCTGTGACTTTGATCAATTTTTGGGATTGCCCAGAAGATCAAAGGGCTTTCTTGGATGGCTGGGTTTACGGGTATTTGGAGGAGTTTAATTCCGGAGGATTTGGGAAGGATTGCCCGGCTGCCGTTGAACCTCCCAGATTTAATTCATGGATCGTGGGGGCTTCTGTGGCTTTGGGTGTGTTGGGATGGGGATTGTTCATAGGAGGCTACAATAAGTCAAAATCCCGCACTGCTGTACTAAAGATTAACGGATTATAAACTTTAATACGAGAAGCTTGATGAAGAAATATTAGGGAGGATATATTTTTATGAAAATATTTAACGTCTTTGCTAGCAAAAACACTGGGAAAACCGGGGCTTACAAGGCGGTGGGGGGGGGGGTGCTTCCCAGATTTGTTACCCATTAGGGCTTCTGGGCCTATTTTTTCCTAGTTTATGTGATTCGGATTTATATACCGCTTTGGGGTTCATGTCAGCCCAAATGTGGGAAGCTAGACATGTTGATCTGGGACGGGAATCGGATCGGCGGGGAGATCCTTGCCCTCGCTGTTTTTGTCCACCTGAGGAATCTCACCCGTCTTTTTGGTTGGATGTTGGATCACCAATTTTGTCTAGTCTGCCATGGAAGACTGTGGATTCTGTGTCGTTTAATTATCTCGACTATCACTATGAGTGGGCTAAGTTTATTGTCGGAGCTCCTTTGGTTGTGGTGAGTTATAACGATTGTACTAGCGAGGAGTTATGCTTGCTACTTGGTTTTGTGGATGGCTATTGGCGTGAAGCTCGGAAATTGGGATATTCTGGGAAGGTTAAGGATGTGGACGAATCGAATGTGGAATTGGGTCGGAGGTATAAGATTTTGGGAATAACCTCGGCAGCCATCGGGGCTGCTGGATTCTCCATGCTATATCTTTACCATCGTTGGTCTATGAACCATAGATGGAGGAGTGATGTTTATAGGTGTAACCTAATCTGATTGTTCGGATCTCAGCACCAATCGTTCCGGATTTCGTCCAATTTATCCTCTGCGATTGCTTTCCTAATATCCGCCATCAATCGATTCATCGTGAAGATGTTATGAATCGAAATCAGACTACCCGCCAAGCTTTCTCGAGATCGAAGTAAGTGATGAATATAGGCTCTAGAGAAATTACGACATGTATAACATTGGCAGGATTCCCTGATCGGTGAAAAATCATCGACATAAATCGCATTATTGAGATTCATATGTTTTTGGGATTTCTTGAGTAGTTCTCTCGCCTTAACGAGGGCGGCCCCATGTCGAGCGATCCTAGTCGGAGAGACGCAATCAAAAGTATCAATTCCGCATTTTACTCCCTCGAAAATATCGGCGATACCGCCGATTCCGAGGAGGTGAGTATATCGCGATCGATCGAGCATTTCGGTCGTCATCCCGATTACATCATACATTTCTGATCGTGTTTTCCCGAGGGAACCCCCGATCGCAAAACCAGGAAAATCATTCATATTGGCAAAATGGGCACTTTCTTGCCGCAGGTCCTTGTAGATCCCGCCCTGAATAACGGCCAAAAGGGCCTGTGAATTCTGTCTGCCTTCTTTTTTTAATTCTTCGAGTGATCTGATGGCCCATCTCTTGCTCTTTTCCATGGAATTGGCGGTATATAATTTACTGACGTGATATGGAGTACATTCATCCATCGAGACGATGATATCGGCTCCCAGATCCATCTGAATCTGCATCGATGACTCCGGAGTTAATTTTACGATCCTCCCATCGTAATATGAACGAAATTCAGCTCCTTCCTCGGTCACACAGAGGAGGGTCCTCCTTCGATCTCCAAACCGAGTTCCCTTAATCTCAGAACTCACACTCCCATGTCCAAGGCTAAAAATCTGAAATCCACCGGAATCGGTGAACATCGGGCCATCCCAGGAGAGGAAACGGTGCAGACCACCGGCCCTCCTGATGAGATCACTCCCGGGCTGTAACATTAGGTGATAGGCATTTGATAGGATAATCTGAGTTCCAGAGTTTTTAACGTGATCGATCGTGAGGCCTTTTACGTTGGCCTTCGTCGCGCAGAATATGAAGGCAGGGGTATGGATTACACCGTGTTTTGTGTTGACGATCCCAACTCGGGCCATCGATTTATCGCTACGATTCACGATCTCAAATCTGAACACTATGCTTTTTTTACCTCACATAGGGAGAAAGCCAGAACTTTCAACGCAGTTCAGTGCAGGAACGTACCAATTTCTCGACTCTAAAATCAAGGGCAATCTGAGGATCAGATAAAAATCGGATCCTTTCCAGATCCACAGAGCAAGTTTACCGAATTTAAATACAAAATAGATATCATTAAAGTAGATATATAAAAGAGGGGATTAGATTTGATGAAAATATTTAACAAATTTGCGAACAAGAACGTTGGAAAACCAGGCCTCACAAGGCTCTGGGGGGGGGGGGGGGGCTGTGGTGCTCTTCCTCTGGGTCTGGTCGGGAATCTGCCGTGCCACTCCGCCCCAACAAGTGGTGTTTACGGGGCTTT
>JAISBC010000027.1 GCA_031266385.1 Holosporales bacterium | reverse complement strand
AAAAAAGAAATCGAAAATAAATCGAATCGATTCTATAATAAAATTATTGTTTTTACGGGGAAATTGGCTAAACTCAGCCGAACGGAAGCAAAACAAATGGCGGCTGCTATGGGGGCTTTGGTTGGATCGGCGATTTCTGCTAAGACTGACTTCATAATTCTCGGTGAAAACCCGGGCTCGAAACTTCGGAAGGCAGAAGAACTCGGTATTACGATCTTATCTGAGGATGAGTTTTTAAGTGAATAGACCTCCTTCGAAACCTTCAGAATCAGAATTACTGCTAGGAGACACGGAGCACAGAAGCGGAGTGTACAATGAGGTACATGAGCATTCGAGCACCGGATCGACGCAGCAGGAAACTGATTGTGGAGAGTTAGGGAGGGGGTCTAGTGACAATCGGGTTAACCTGATTTTCCAGTTCCTGGCATCTCACAATCCAAATCCCAAGAGTGAGCTAGTGGCAAAAAATGAGTACACATTTTGCATCGCTGTTCTGCTATCTGCTCAGGCTACCGACAGGGCCGTCAACAAGGCGACTCTCGATCTGTTTCAGATTGCGGACTCTCCGGAATCGATGCTAAAACTCGGCCTCGACGAATTGAAAAAATATATCAAAACTATTGGATTATATAATTCGAAGGCCAGCAATATCATAGCATTATCAGAGATTCTTATATCGCAATTTGATTCTAAAATTCCAAGGGCGAGAGATGATTTGGAAAAATTACCGGGAATTGGGAGAAAGTCGGCGAATGTTATCTTAAATTCTTTGTTTGGTGAAGATGTGATAGCGGTTGATACCCACGTTCTGAGAGTGTCGAAAAGACTCGGACTCACAAAATCCGACAATCGACTTCAAGTCGAGCAGGATCTATTGAAAATAATTCCGAAAAAATTTTACAAGAACGCAAGTGATTGGCTTGTCCTGCATGGACGTTATATTTGTAGAGCTAACTCCCCGAGGTGCAGTGAATGCTTCCTGCGCAATCTGTGCTTCGTCGGGGGTAATGCTATGATATAATTTCGCGTCTATATCCCGTTTGAGAGTTTTTTTTATGCGCAAGGAAACGCCGTGCAGACCGTGGCTCATTTGGTGGATTACAGCTGCCTTTTATCTATATGAGCTGGTATTGAGGGTATCTCCCAGTGTCATGACCGAAGGTTTGATGTCATCATTCAACGCGACGTCAACTCTAATTGGGATTTTAGTTTCATTCTACTATTACTCCTACACGATTTTGCAACTTCCATGCGGAATTATGCTAGATAAGCTAGGGGCTAAGAATTTATTGTTAGTTTCGGCACTTTTATGTGTCGTCGGATCCTGCTTATTCGCCAGCCCAGAGAAAATTTATATCGCCCAGATAGGGAGGTTTTTGGTTGGAGCTGGATCGGCCTGCGCCTTCGTTAGCTGCCTTCAGGTTGCAACCAGCCTCTTCACGAAAAAATATTTTGTAATTTTAGTGGGCATCACGAATGTGATGGGGACTCTGGGTGGACTTCTGGGTGGCTTCCCGATCGCTAAATCGGTGAATGCAATAGGCTGGCGGAATACGACGTATGTTCTCGCAGCGATTGGGCTCATCATCATAGCCCTGATAATACTATTTATTCCGAAAAATATTAAGAGCATCTCTGATAATAAAAATAATGAATCTCATTCAATTTTAAAGAACATTCTAAGTCTAGTTAGGAATCATCAAATCGTATTATCGGGAGTTATTTCTGGATTGATGTACCTCCCGATCTCGGCCTTCGCCGAGCTGTGGATCGTTCCATTTTTTATGGCGAAACATGGAATAGATAATGAAAAAGCCTCCACGGCCGCGGCCACGATATTCGTTGGAATTGCGTTCGGCAGCATAGTCCTCGCAATGGCCGCAAAAAAACTGGGAGGATACATGCGGACCATCCGCCTGGCCTCTCTGAGCACGGCCATCATGTTCGCCGTCCTCATATTCGGCTCGGATAGCCTGTCAACATCGCTACTCATCGTTTTTATCATTGGATTTTTGACGGGGGCCCAGCCCATCTGCTTTACCTGCGCAAAAAATAACGCTTCATCAAATCTTTCGGGGACTACATTGGCCCTCACGAACTGCATCATAATGTCGCTTGGAGCTGTGTTTCAGCCCGCCCTCGGCGCACTCTTAGACACATTTTGGAACGGAACGGTAACGGAAAATGGAATGAGGATATACGATGCTTCGTGTTATAAGCTCACAATCCTAACGATCCCAGCGTCCTTGATTATAGCATATTTCATCTCATTTTTCGTGAAAGAGACGATTAATCTAGAAGATGAATAAACCATCCCTAATTGCCTGCCTCCAAATCATCTTCAATATGGGGATGTGTTTATCGCGTGAATTTGCGACTAATCAATTACCATTATCTGAAGCATTACAAAAAACTTTTCCAGCCATAAATTCTCAGATTTTCATAATAGTTAACTTGGAATCCAGGGTCGTTTTACACGGTAAAAATTTTGGTAGGGAAAGTCAGGACAAAGAAAGCCTGTATGATATCTGCGTAAATGTTGAGGATGATTTACTATCTAAACCTGACGATCGACGGATAATAATTTTCCAAGATCGTGATGGATACGGTTGCATCTTCTGTTATAAAAACCCAGATTCCTGCACATTCTTATGCGTCTTTGGTAGAGCGAAATCGAGGCAGAACATCGTTCGAGATATCAACTTTGTACGGAATTGGCTCGATCAGTTTTATCTGTATGAGGTATCACGGCGAGGAGAGCTCATCGCGACGATTCCAGTATTATACGGGAAAGTTACGTCTATTCCCGTCGTATTAAATAAGCGGCAGCTAATATTGCTATCCAAAAATTGCGACGATAACGTCACGAAAACTTCTAGATATAGGACGATCGTAGCCGCCCCGATTCGAGACGGAGATATCGTCGGGCTGGTTTTTTATGGAACTAGTACATTTCAGAATGCATTATCTCAAGATTTAAAGGCCTCCACTACAGTCGAAAAAACCAATATAGCGCGCATCTTATTCGATTCGATCCGATATTTAATATTTGGTCCTAAAATGGCATATAGATAGGAAATGTTGAGCCCAAAGACTACAATAAGAAGGATTCCATCAGGGCCACTTCATGAAATGTGTTGAAAAACAGTCAGAAACTATGGCTATCGTGGTCCTTGCGATTTTGATAGTGATTTCTATGTACATAGAATTGTCTGTGAAAACGTGGAAAATATCACGGCCGCAGCATTCGATACATTCAGCGTTGGAAATTGAGGTGACGTGGAAATTCTGGCCTGTATATCAGATTTCTCCAGCTGTAATCGGCGAATACCGGCTCCCTCAGCCCCTAGTATTACGCAGTTCTTTCCGGTTGAATCTATTTCTTGGATTGATTTACTTCCTTTCTCGGTCATCGCAATAATCCAAAATCCGTAATCCTTCAGCATCTCGATGGCCTGTGATAAATTTTTTACGACATAGAGGTTGATAAATTCCAGCCCACCAGAAGATGCCTTCGCGACGACCCCGGTTATCTTACAAGAAGATCTCTCAGAAATAATGATTCCATATATTCCGAAGGCTGCGGCCGACCTAATGATTGCCCCCAAATTATTCGGATCGGTTACCCCATCGAGCATCGCGACCGTGCAATTCTCTGGGCACGATATTAGTTCCGAGATATCCGAATACTCGAAATCGGCGATATCGATCGCGATCCCCTGATGAATGGCTCCTGCCGGCAGAATTTTCCGGAACCACTGTTCATCCGCGATTTGGACCAAATTTTTTGGCAACTCCTGAGTCTCCGCATTTCTTTTACGATCGATAAGATATAGCCGCCGGATCTTCTCTGGCCTCGATTTAATCGCGGCCATACAGGAATGCAGCCCGTATATAATCATCCTCTTTATTATTTTTTGTTCTTAGCGGCCTGATTTTCGAGGAGCTGCCTGGAATATTGAGCCCACTGAGTATCGGCAAAATTCTTTTGTAATAATCTATTGACGGCTTCGGCCTCTCCGAAAAATCCCATCGCGACATAGCATTCGACGAGCCTATGCATCGCCTCCGGAACGTGATTCGTTTCGTTATACAAATCGAGTACGACATTCAATCTTCCGACTGCCGCCGCGTAATTGTTTCGATTCTGATAATAGCGGGCAACGTAGACCTCACGACCAGCGACCTGCTGGCGTAAGGCCCCAATCATTACTTTTGCCTTTTCGGTATATTCTGATGATGGGTACCTGGCGACCAACTCTTCGAGATACGACAGGGCCTTAACCGTCGACTCCTGATCACGCTCGATAATTGCCATCTGTTCATGATTAATGAGCCCCAACATATACAGGGCATACGGGACTTTTTCATGCCGCGGATGAGTTTTTATGAAGACCTCAAATGAGGTTGTAGCCTCATCGTATTTTTTTAGCTCATAACTACAGTTTCCAGCATTTATCTGGGCATCCGCCGTGAGCCTGGAATATGGATGTAACCTCTCGAGCTCCCCGAAGATTTGAACCGCATCTGCATAATTTTTCGATTTCATCTCGTTGAGGCCGCGTTCTAAAATCTTCTCGGGAGCCACGTTTTCAAACTGTGTTAAATCCAAATCTTTAGAACATCCGGTCAGGAGAATAACGATGACCGCCGCTAACCTAATCCTCGAACTAAACAAAATACAATCCGCTAAAAATGGAAAAGAAAAACACCGCCAGTGTATCACATCGGATCTTATGTGGGCCAGAAATTAAGACATACTCGATTGCTGCCGTGTTGATCGACCTCTTCCCCAAAAATTCGGAAGCAGAACTTTGGGCAGGCAGAAATACATCTCAACTGAACGAAGCTATAATCACTCGAGATGCTAGGTGCTTTTAGCACAATTGATTATGAACTTTTACTATTTACGATTACAGCAGAAATATTGAGAGAAGCTATTATTTTATGAAAATATTCATCAAATTTACCGACAAAAACTCCAGAAAACCGAGCCTCGAAAGGCTCGGATAGCTGATGTTTTGCGGGGGGGGGGGGGGGG
>JAISBC010000011.1 GCA_031266385.1 Holosporales bacterium | reverse complement strand
AAATAATTATTAGTTATGATGATTATAGAAATATTGGTGGTGGATGTATTTTTATGAAAATATTTAACAAATTTGCTACCAAGAACGTTGGAAAACCAGGCCTCACAAGGCTCTGGGGGGGGGGGGCTGCCTGGCTGCTGTATCTAACTATAGGGATGGTTAGAGCTGGAGACACGTGGTTTAATGGTCCTTTGTTGCAGCTCTCCTATTTTGGACTAACTGATACGGCTGCCGCCAATCTTGGCCGTGAGGCCGCAAAGCGGGGGGATCCAGGCCCTATACATTTTGCAATTGATTCTCTTACACATTTGTTTATTTTTCCTGATATCCTCGGGGCACCTGCCGAGTGCTTGGATGCGGACAAAACTAATGTTTTTAATGGCTCTTATACTGGAGCTATTCAGTTGGCCATCGCTTCCGCTAGATTGGTTGGCAGACCTCATCGGATCTTGTACGCGGCCGGTGAGACTTGGGGTTGTCTGCATGAGTTCTATGGTGGCTATTGGGATGAGGCGTTGAAATTAGGGTTTCCTGTGTTTAACGAGGAAGAAGATGAGGTGGATACCCCTTCCTCTTGTACCCAATCTCAATGGGTTAATTCTGTGATTGCTGGGGCTTTCCTTTCCCTGGGAGTGATCGGTACCGCATTGTATCATAAATTCACCAATAAGAGGGCAGTTTTTAAGGTTCACGGTATGTGATCTTTTTTTTCCCCTAGGAGACTTTCCACCTAAAAAATCAGCTCTCTATTATTTGTTGACTCACACAAAATCGACATTTTCTGCTATAATCCGGGGCGCGTGATAGTCGTAGTAATTTTGTGAATCGAGAGCTAATTTCATGGGAAAAAGAGATGGCGTCGCCGTAATCCAGATCGAAGATGAAATGAAAAGATCGTATCTTGATTACGCGATGAGCGTTATCGTATCTCGTGCCCTCCCCGATGTTCGAGACGGATTAAAACCCGTACATCGACGCATTCTATATGCCATGAATGAAACCGGGAATCACCATAACAAACCATACAGAAAATCGATGAGAGTCGTCGGTGAGGTGCTCGGAAAGTATCATCCTCACGGGGATGCCGCGGTCTATGCGACGATGGTTCGATTGGCCCAGGATTTTAGTTTAAGAGTCCCCCTCGTCGATGGTCAAGGAAATTTCGGATCAATGGATGGAGATTCGGCGGCGGCCGCCCGTTATACCGAGGCCAGAATGTCCGAGATCGCCCACGAATTGGTCGCCGACATAGATGATGACACCGTCAATTTTAGGCCGAACTATGATAATACCGTCGAAGAACCTACCGTTTTACCGGCCAAATTTCCGAACCTATTAATCAATGGGGCCGGAGGAATCGCCGTCGGAATGGCCACTTATATCCCGACCCATAACCTCGGGGAAGTCATCGATGCATGTTGTGCCATCATCGATAATCCGGATATTACGACCGATGAGTTGATGCAGAACTATCTTCCCGGGCCGGATTTCCCGACGGGAGGTATCGTCATGGGGAGCTCAGGAATAAGGTCGGCCTTTAATACCGGCAGGGGATCCGTCGTCGTTCGTTCGAAGACGAGTATCTCAAGCTCCAACGGAAGAGAATCAATAATCGTCCACGAAATTCCGTATCAGATTAATAAGGCGAAATTGGTGGAAAAGATCGCCGATCTGGTAAAAGATAAAACGATCGAAGGAATTAGTGATATCAGGGATGAATCGAATAAAGATGGCGTAAGAATCGTCATAGAACTCAAAAAGGATGCCATCGGGGAAGTCATTTTAAATCAACTCTTTAAATTTACTCCGATGCAGACGAGTTACGGATACAACATGTTGGCCCTCGTCAAGAATAGACCACTGAGGCTTTCTCTCAGGGGAATCATCGATAACTTCGTTGAATTTAGACAGGAAGTCATCGTAAGACGTAGCAAATTTAACCTAAAAAAATCGAGGGAAAAGGCTCACGTTTTACTGGGATTTGCCCTCGCCATTACGAATATCGACAGAGTCATCGAGCTGATTAGGGCGGCGATCGATAGGCAGGAGGCCAGAGAAAAGCTGATGGTCGAGGTTTTCGATGCTCGGGAGATTTTGCCGCTGCTAGAGCTAGTCGATGGGAAGCAGGAAAATGCCGATCGTTATCAATTATCAGAGGCGCAGACGAATGCCATCCTAGACCTGAGATTACACAGGCTGACCGGGTTAGAGCGCGATAAAATTAAGAGCGATCTGGATGATGTCGTGGCACAGATTGAAGATCTTCTTTCAATCTTGGGATCAAAACAAAAAATCATCGATATCATCAAGGATGAGCTCCATGAGGTCAAAAGAAAGTTTAATACTCCGAGACTGACGAAGATCGAACAGACCTTCGAAATATTCGAGGATGAAGATCTGATCCAAAGGGAAGATATGGTCGTTACATATACCCTGGAAGGATACGTTAAACGAGTTCCGTTATCCACGTATAGGGCCCAGAAACGCGGTGGACGAGGCAGGAGCGGGATGGGAATTAAAGATGAGGATACCGTCAAGGATCTTATCATCGCCAATACTCACGATGAAATATTATTCTTCTCATCGATCGGGAAAGTTTACAAAATGAAGATCTATAGACTCCCGATCGGACTTCCGACGTCCAAAGGGAGGGCCTTGGTTAATCTCCTCCCCGTCGAAGAAAATGAAGCAATTTCGACGATTTTGGTCGTAAAGAAGGATGAAGATCTTGAGTCTAAGACCCTAATATTCTCGACTTCATTCGGGAATATTCGGCGAAATAAGTTCGAGGATTTCGCGAGTATTCAATCTAATGGGAAGAAAGCCATAAATCTCGATGATGGAGAGAAATTGATTAATGTAGCCCTCGCCGGGCAGGATGATGATATCTTCATTTCGACGAGATGCGGAGTTTGTAACCGCTTCTCCGTCAATGATGTCAGGATTTTCGTGGGCAGGGCATCGAATGGCGTTCGTGGAATAAAACTCAAGAATGGAGATGAAGTAATCTCGATGGCGATCCTCGATAAATGGGATGTAGAAAACATAGATGAGAGGGAGACATACCTGAAGAACGCCGGCGATCTTCGGAAATCTGTGACCAAAATCACTGGGTCCCTGATCGAGGATAGGATGACGACCCTCGCGAGAAATGAGAAATTCATATTGACAGTCACCGAAAATGGATTCGGAAAGGTATCGTCATTTTATGAATACAGATCGACGAGTCGAGGAACTCAGGGATTCACGAACATAGCCATCAGCGAGAAAAATGGTAAGGTAGTAGCATCATTTTCCGTTTCACTCGATACCCATATCATGCTGATAACGAATCTCGGGAGGATCATGAGATGTGGCGTCCAGGATATAAGGATTACCCGTCGCGTTGCCCAGGGAGTCATCATTCTGCGCCTAAACGAGGGAGAGGTTATTACATCAGTTTCGACGGTCAACGAAACGAATGGAGAGGCTGATGATGAGGGCGAAGCATCGTAAACGAAGAATATATATCATAGCCGGAGAACCATCTGGAGATGCGATTGGGGCACGCATTTTGAAGGCAATGCGGTCCTTAGATTGTGAGATCTCAGGAGTCGGAGGCCGCAAGATGCAGGATGAAGACCTCTTGAGTCTGTTCGATATCAGCGAGATTTCGGTCGGCGGAATCGTGGAGATTATCCCACATATCCTCAGGATTAGAAAGCTCATACACATGACGGCCCGAGATATTGTCGATAAGCGCCCGGATGTGTTCTTGACCATCGATTCTCCCGGATTCTGCTTCAGGGTCGCAAAAATTGTCAGAAAATTATCTCCAGAGGTTAAGATGATTCATCTCGTGGCCCCCAGTGTTTGGGCCTGGAGACCGAATCGTGCCAAAAAATTAGCGAGATTATATGATACGTTACTGACGCTATTCGATTTTGAACCACAGTATTTTCTGAAATATGGATTGGATACTAAATATGTCGGCCACCCATTGCTCGAGGAATTTCACGAGGAATTCCAGGAAAATAAGGATGATTTGTTATTACTACTTCCGGGGAGTAGAATTCAAGAAATAAAGATGATGTTGCCGATTTTTCTGGAATTTCGCGCAAAATATGAGGCGAATAGGTGCGTTATCCCGACGCTACCTCATCTGGTCCCGGTTATTCGGAAGTATTTGGGGGCCGGAAGTGGAATCGAAGTTATATCCGAGGAACGGGAAAAGAATGAGCTATATCGGAGGGCTAAACTGGCAGTCGTTGCTAGCGGGACGGCGACCCTTCAACTGGCCATCACTGGATGCCCGATGATCGTGTGCTATAAGTTGAATAGGATTACATTCGAGATAGTCAAACGGTTCGTGAAGACAGAATATATCTCGCTGGTCAACATTATTTCGAATCACCGGATAGTCCCAGAGCTGATCCAGAGAGAATGTACGGCCAGCATGATCCTCCAGACTGCCTTGGAAACGGATTTCGCTACTCAGCTTCGTGAATTGAGGGAACTTCGAAACAGGCTATGTTCCACCGAACAAATCCCAAGCAAAAGAATCGCAGAAATAATCAAGAATTTTAGCTAATTCACTTGATTATTATCACTAGAGTTGTTGCAAAAGCATCCCGAAAATCACACATACAGTTGTGGGGTCAACTAACATTCGAACTCTCTCAAATCTCACTGTAGGGCCTTTATGTTGTGGAATTTGTCAGAGATGAAGGGCGATTGGGGAATTCTGAATGAATAGGCCATTTTCTTCTCGTGTTCAAGATATTTCATTTCTAGAAAAAATCCCTGGATATTATCGGAGCAATCTAATCGGAAGTTTTTGTTGACTTCTGTTCTCCGAGTCTGGTAACTTCCTCTTTCGGATTTTGTTAGAAAGTAGATAGGCCGGAGTTTTTTTCCGGGTTCTTTTTTGAACTACATTCTCTGTTATTAACCAAAGTGATACGAAGATGGAAACAATACCGATGACCCTGAAAGGGTTTGAGAGTTTACAAGAAGAATTAAGGCGCCTCAAGAATGTTGAGAGGCCTCAGATTGTCGAGGCTATAGCTGCTGCTCGGGCCCTGGGAGACCTATCCGAGAATGCGGAGTACCACGCCGCTAAGGATCGACAGGGCATCGTTGAGGCCAGAATTGCCGTCCTCGAAGATAAGGTGAGTAAGGCCGCCATCGTTGATGTTTCCAAAATCGTTTCAGATTCCGTTAAATTTGGAGCAACCGTTGAAATCGAGGATCACGATAGCGGAGTGGTAACTCGATTCCAGATCGTCGGCAGTGATGAGGCAAATATTAAGGCTGGCCTCCTGCCGATAACTTCCCCAATCGCGAGGGCCCTCATCGGAAAAAGGAAAGGAAACGACATTGAGGTATCGACTCCTGGAGGAACGAAGGGATATACTATCCTAAAGCTAGAGTACGTTTAACCGTTGGGAACTAGTTTTTGAGTTATTTTAGTAATTTGTCACAGTTTTTCCTGTGCGGAAAAAGTAAGGGAGATCACTCCACGATCGTTTGGATTTGCGGTATGCACCTTTTTTGGGGCATCGCTACTTCTATGATCTTCTCTCTCCTTCCAATTTTTATCGTCGATGAGCTAGGAGGGACGACAAAGTCATTCGGCCTACTAGAGGGGACGGTTACCTTCCTATCATTCATGGCGAAACTATGCGCCGGGTTTTTGATGGATATATTCAAGAAGAAAAAACCGATGCTCGTGACTGGAGCCGTCCTCACCGTTCTGAGTAAATTATTCTTGGCCCTTTCATTCAATGTTTGTTGCGTTTTCATCGCGAAGTCTATCGACCGTTTCGCGAAGGGATTAAGGCACGCCCCAACCGATGCCATCCTCGCTGAAATCGCCTCGAAGAGCGGTTTTGCTTATTCCTTTCGATATATGATGATCGTCCTCGGAGCATTCAGTGGGTCCGTCATAACGTCCCTCCTCGTCTTTAGTTTCGGTCAAAATTTTAGGCTGGTGTTCACGATCGCCATTATCCCGACCGTCATCGCCATGTATATTCTGAAGACAAAAATTAAATACAAGGAAGAGGATGTTTTAGTTCTTCGAGAAAAATATAGGTGGAACATTAGGGATGTTACCCAAATGCCCGCGATCTATTGGCGTTTTATAATTGCCGTCACATTTCTCATGTTTAACCGATTCAGCGAAGGATTCATTACGCTCATGGCGAAAGATGTTCTGCCGGAGTCGGTAGCGCAATTTCCGCTATTTATGTCGGGTTACGAGATCTTAGCGATGGTGACGGCACTAGCCGTCGGAAAATTCGCCGATAAAATCGACCAGATGAAGTTGTTGATTTGGGGAGTCCTCGTGGTTTTCAGCGCAGATCTATTCGGGATATTTTCTTATAATTGCTATTCGGTTATTGCCGTATACCTTCTATCTGGAGTTCATATGGGGGCCACACAAGGATTATTATCTTCGATGATTGCTAAATGCGCCCCGAAACACCTCGTTGGAACGGCCTTCGCACTATTTTACGGGATCGAAGGCATTGCCCTATTCATGTCGAATTACTTTGCTGGAATTTCATCGCATATAGCGATCGCCTGCTCATTAAAGCCATCGGCTGGGCCATTTATGATCGGGGCGGTGGCTAGTCTCGCCACGATAATCTGTCTCTGTCAGGCATCATATGGCAGGCGCCATCATGCTTCCTGAAAATTGGTATTTTTTTTCAGGTATGTTGGGAGCTATAATGTTTTGCAGAGTGCGGGAGATGGAAGCTATCATCGTTGATAAAATTAATCGGTGACTTGTGTTCTCAGTTTGTTGCGACTTCGGCCGCCCTCGGTATCTATCTCTACATTTTTCTGGGACTCATTTGCCTTTCAGTAATTCTCATTTACGAGTTACGTGTAGTCCGCAGAAAAAATAAACTCCTGAATTATTATGTCGATGTAATTCGAACGATATCGAGATCAATTTCAGATCGCCTCGATATTGTGGCCATGAATGGGAATGATGATGTCGTATATACGACGCGCCCAGATTTATATTCCACGAAGCAGGAGTTTTCGAGAATTATGGCCGAGAAGGTCGTTTCTATGGCGGAATTACAGACTTTCCTCGGCATGCTGGATTCCAAAAAGCCGCACGGAGTTATCCTGAGTGGCTCGGGAACGGGGCTGCAGAATCAATTTAGAAAATGGATTGCAACCTGTTCTTTCGTCGATAAATCGGAGTCGATGATCAAGGAGGACGTATCAGTCATCACGATCTCCGACGTTTCGAAATATTTAGATCAGGTCGATAGGATTTCTCGTAACCACACGAAACTGGAGAAATTCCTGGATAATTTCCCACTAGGATTGTTTTACGTCAATAGCAAGGGGCTAATTATAGGCGCCAATATGACGTTCGCCAATCTGGTGAATGTCAGTCGCGATCGAATAATCGGGTGTTCAATTCAAGATTTTATCGATGGATTTAATATATCAGAGACTCCACAAAGAAATCCACCGATCGTGCAGTTCAAGCCCAGGTATACCCAAAAATTTGATGCCATTCTGATTAGGTCAGAATTTTCGACGACATCTGTATTGCAACCTTGGGTAGTCCTCAAGATAGACAGAGCGCAGTTCGCCACTAAAAAAGATGGATTCCTGGAGCAGGAGACATTTATATTCGCTCCGGTTCCATCGGTCGTCACGACGACATCCGGAGAAATCAAGGCAATTAACCCGGCATTCGCGACGATGATCCAAGATAAGGTCATCCTGGAGAAAAATGAAATAATAAAACCCGGAGAAAATATCTTGGATTTTGTTCATGATGCGACGAGTGGTGATGGAATAATCGAACACTTACGACAGGTCTTTATTTCCGTCAACAAACCGGAGCCCATCGAAATAAAATTCGCGGGTAGTAATATAGTCACCATGGCGTACCTAAGTAAGATCGGGAAAAGTCGCCATAAATCGGATACTGGCAATCTCCTTCTAATTCAATTTTTCGATATTTCGAGTCAGAAGGTATTGGAGCAACAGTTTATCCAATCTCAAAAAATGCAATCTGTTGGGCAATTGGCCGGTGGCATTGCCCACGATTTCAATAACCTTTTAACGGCGATGATTGGGTTTTGCGATCTGCTGTTGCAGCGCTATACTCAAAGTGATCCGTCATATAATGATGTTATCCAAATTCGCCAAAACGCGAAGAGGGCCGCAAATCTGGTTCGTCAGCTCCTTGCTTTTTCCCGGCAGCAGACCTTAAAACCACGCGTCGTTTTGGTCACCGAAATATTGGCCGAGCTATCGTCATTATTGAAGAGGTTGATAGGTGCCGACATTGAGTTCCAGATTATTCACGGTAGGAACATTTGGCCGATTAAGGTTGATTACGGCCAATTTGAGCAGGTCATTATAAATCTCTGCGTTAACGCGAGGGATGCCCTGGGACGTAATGGAAAACTCACGATAAAGACCAGAAATTTTTTCGCCGAAAAACCATTTAAATGCATCTATGATACCGCTCATCCAGGAGACTATGTCCTGATCGAAGTAACCGATACCGGAACTGGGATCGATTCCAATATTCTCGAAAACATTTTTGAACCGTTCTTCACGAAGAAGGGATCGGAGGAGCGAAATACTTCCGGATCTGGGACCGGCCTTGGATTATCGACCGTATATGGAATCGTCAATCAGACCGGCGGGTTTATTAGGGTTGAAACTGAACTTGGGAAAGGCTCAAATTTCCAGGTATTTATACCGCGCTACGTCGGGAATGAGCCACTACACGAGGCGACTCAGCAACAACATGTCAGAGATCTGAGTGGATTTGAGACGATCCTATTGGTCGAAGATGAGGATGCCGTCAGGACGTTTTCGGCTCGTGCCCTTCGAGAAAAGGGATATAATGTCATTGAGGCTGACTCAGGAGAAGAGGCCCTCAAAATAGCTCAAACGGAAAAGTTTGATTTGCTAATCACTGACGTTGTGATGCCAAAAATCGATGGCCCAACACTCAGTAAAAAGTTGCGAGATAAATGTAAGGATCTGAAGACTATCTTTATATCGGGGTATGCCGAGGATACATTCCGCCAGGACCTAGATAAAAATTCGAATATTCATTTTCTACAGAAACCGTTCACCCTGAAGGATTTGGCGAGCAAGGTGAAAGAGGTCATAACGGGTGATGCTTAGGAAGATTTTTGAGGATAGAAAGGGTGGGCTGGAGTTTTCGGTATATCTGACCCCCGGATCCAGCCGAGAAGAAATTATTGGAATCGTTCAGGGAGGCCTTAAGATCGCGGTTCATGCGAAACCGACCGACAATCAGGCCAACCGCGCCATCATCGATTTTATTTCCTCAATTTTCAAGATTGCTCAGTCGAAAATTTCGATTAAGAGGGGCCAGAAATCCAGGACAAAAACATTATTTATCGACGATATGAGTATCGATGATATTCCGGACGAAGCCAGAGCTTCCATAGCAAAATTCGAACTCATTCAAAATAAACTGCTATAACAAATTAGATTATACGACGTTGAGAAAGGTCACACAGATGAGAGACAAAAAAAAGGCAGGAGATCTGTGTGTAAATCATATGCTAGAGGCTCCGGATTCGTTTCATAGCATATGAACCTAAACACAAGTAAATAAAATGGTTTCCCTCAGGGGAATAATCCATTACAATTGTAAACAGGGATTTATTCTATAAAAGGGCAAGAAAATGAAAAGTAAGCAGCCCAAGATCATAACACGATTAGCAATGGTGATAAGCTCGTTGGGTCTCATCATTGGCTTCGAGCCCCCTCTGGCAGCTGATATGGCTAGACATCTCCAGAGGAAAGGAACAGACCTCCACGCACAGTTTGATCCATCTACATCTATTTTTTTCAACACACCCGAGGCCAGGACATCCCTCACAGTAGACAATGCACTCAGCCGGGGAAAGAAATGGATGCTAGAAACAGGATCAATTGGAGAAGAACTTAGACGCCTCTGCGCATCCAAGCGCGATTCCAAAGTGGTCCTCAGGGTTGCATCACTTGTACAGATTCTAGCTTGGGCAAGTGAATTGCACTTCAGCTCAGCCAGAAAAATGTCGCACGGAAAAGCAGTAGACATCCAAGCACTCAATACAGCCAACTTCGAAGCAGGACAAGCTCTAACGGAAATTCAAGCTCTGATTAGTGGGGCAAGTGAGCAGAAATTATTGGATCCTCCACCCGGGCCCGATGAATTCTTGGGTCCCCCACCTGACGTCGAGGAATTCTACACCGACACAGTCACCCCAACCCCAAAGGCTAGGGGTAGGAGAGAATCAGACAGGGTCCAAGGCGGAGCTAGGATTCGACGATCCTTACCTGGTGGCTGAGACTGTTATCCGAGCGTCCTCTCCCATTCAGGTATAGTGAGGTTGCAGGGTGGAAGGTTGGTGCATCTCGGGGGACTTGCTTGGGCCCCCTACTACCATCTGCGAAACATTTCTACAATTTTATACTAGAATTTACTGACATCCAATTGTTATAATTGCACCTAAGGAGATCCCGAATATATTGTCATAGTCTTCAGGAAGAAAGTAGTGGATTTTGCTAATACTCACGCAATAAAGGAAACCTCCCAAACATTCAAGATATCAACTTGGACAGGGTTAGTACTTGGAGGAAGTTATTAAGAGAGAATGGGAATCTAAATCATAAACCACTAATAAGAAGACCAAGGAAGTTAGACTATCAGAAGCTGAAGGAATATGTAGAGAAGAATCCAGATAATTATTTAAGAGAGATGGCGGAAGTATTCAAAGTAGGAAAAAGTACAATTAGAAAGGCACTGATAAAGATGAAGATTACTCTAAAAAAAAGACCAAATTATACAGAGAACGGGATGAGGAAGAACGTAAGAAGTATACA
>JAISBC010000050.1 GCA_031266385.1 Holosporales bacterium | reverse complement strand
GCCCCTACCGCAATGCCTCCCATCCAGACCCAGGCGGCCCCGCACACGACCGCCCCCCCCCCCCAAGGTCGTGTGAGGCCTTGTTGTCCAACGTTCTTGTTAGCAAATTTGTTAAATATTTTCAAAAAAATATATCCTCCCCAAGATTTCTACTGTAATGATAACGAATTAAAGTTTATAATCCTTTAACATTAATAACAGAAATCTTGGATTTTGATTTTTTGTATACTCCGATGAAGTATCCCAATCCCAAAACACCCAGAGACCAGGCAGACCCGCAGATCACCCAAGTAACCCTCGGAGGCAGCTTCTCAGAAGGGACAGCAGTTCCCCAACCGCAGGAATTAAATTCCTCCAAATACCCGTAAACCCAGCCATCCAAGAAGTCCTTTTGATTGTGATTGCACTTAAGATAATTGACAAAATAACATGTATCCTTCCACAGAGTCTTAGATAACATCCCGACAGCCGGCGAGGCAATAGAAGCATCCACCAGGTCCCCCGGGAAATCCGGAACCAAGGGCACAGTCACCCCCATACCAGCAGAATTCCCCGGGTACCAGAGAAAAGGCACAGGTTCTCCTCGCTGGCAAGCCGAACGCCCTAAGCCTACAGAAATGTGTGTCCCGGAGGATAGAGTCCACCCAACTGGGTCACAGCTCCAGATGGGCAGAGTAGCATGACATGAGGAAATCAACCCTAGCAAGGCAGGTAGGAAGTAAGCAGTGTCGAGTCGCCCCCCCCCCCCCAACGTCTTGTGAGGCCTGGTTTTCCAGCGTTCTTGTTAGCAAATTTATTAAATATTTTCATAAAAATATATCCTCCCCAATATTTCTATAATTATCATAGCTCTTTATTATTTAAAATTAGTAAAAGAGCGAAACGGTTTAAGCCAAAGAATTTCTAGGCGGCGGGCTCTGGGGCGTGGCGCTAAAAGCGCCAGCCCGCCGTCTGTCAGAGCGTTTACATTCTCTAATTCTACTTCCTTATAGAGGAGAGTTCTAGTATAGGCCAGATCAACTTAATTTCTGATGATGTATAGAAAGGAATATAGAGAGAATAATGGATTTTTGAGCAAGCAAGTCAAGATATGTGATGACTCGAGGAGATTTTGTGCTACAATCGTAGGTCGTAGCGTTAGGAGTATAGCTCAATTTGGTAGAGTTCCGGTCTCCAAAACCGGCGGTTGGGGGTTCGAGTCCCTCTGCTCCTGCCAGTGGATCGAGCCCTCTCCGGTCACATGTATATGAGGAACTTTTTTGAATGAATGAAAAAGGCGCTATTGCCAGGGGATTGGCCTTCATAGCGGATGTTCGCCAGGAACTGGATAAGGTAACTTGGCCGTCTAGAAAAGAGATCATTATCACGACGATCGTCGTTTTCGTGATGGCCGTGATGGCCGCCCTGTTCTTCAGTGTCGTCGATACGGCGGCCTATAAGCTCGTCCATTTCATAATAGGAAGGTGATCCCCGTGGCGACGACGATAGTTGACGATACGAAATGGTACGTGATCAACGTTTATTCCGGATCGGAACGTAAGGTCGTTCAGCTCATCAAAGAGCAGGCCGCAAAGAATGGGGTCGAAGAGAAGTTCGAGGAGCTGCTGATCCCGACCGAGGAAGTGATCGAGGTTAAGGGTGGCGAAAAGATCAAGGTCGATCGGAAATATTTTCCTGGATATATTCTGGCCAGGTTAAAGCTCGATGATGATGTGCTTCGTGTGATTCGAAGTGTCCCGAAGGTTTCTGGTTTTCTCGGTTCTAAGGGGAAGCCCAGCCCGATTAGCCAGACCGAGGTCGATAGAATCCTGAAACAGGTCCAGGATGCTATGGAGAGCCCGAGGAATACGATTTCTTACGAAGTTGGGGATCAGGTGAAGGTCTTGGATGGCCCGTTCGCATCGTTCTCTGGATTCGTCGAAGAAATCGAGGATGAGAAGCAGAGACTCAAGGTTTCTGTCATGATCTTCGGGAGGGCTACTCCGATAGCCCTGGATTATGCGCAGGTCGTTAAGGTGTAGTTTTTTTCTTCTGTGGGAGATTTGGTCATTTTGGTTGATTGTACCACGGAGGTAGTTTAGGAGACTGGTAAAAAATGGCAAAAAAAGTTGTTGGATATATAAAACTCCAGATTCCGTCTGGTAAGGCGAATCCATCACCGCCGATCGGGCCGGCCTTGGCCCAGAAGGGGTTGAATATCATGGAATTCTGCAAAGCATTCAATGCGAAGACTCAGTCGATGGAGCCCGGCATACCGACCCCCGTCGTAATCACTGCCTTCGCCGATAAGAGTTTTACGTTCATAATGAAAACTCCGCCGATGACATATTTCATAAAAAAGGCAGCGAATATCACGAGTGGTTCTCAGAAGACCGGGATTACCCCGTGCGTCGCGAAGATAACGAAGGCTCAGGTTTTAGAGATTGCAAAACTGAAGATGCAGGATCTGAACGCGAATGACCTAGAGGCCGCCAGCAGGATGGTGATCGGTTCGGCGACGTCGATGGGCGTCGAAGTTGTGGAGGATTGAGAGGGATCATGGCATATCACGGAAAGAGACTGAAAAATATTAAAAAAGATCTGGATTTGGAGAAGGTATATTCATTGGCCGATGCCGTCGCCATCATCAAGAAATCTGCGACCTCGAAATTCGATGAAACGATTGAGGTTTGTGTCATGCTCGGGATCGATACGAAGAAGCCAGAGCAGAACGTTAGGAGTGTCGTGAATCTGCCGCATGGTACTGGGAAGACATACCGTGTCGCCGTTTTCGCGAAGGATCAAAAGGCCGAGGATGCTAAGAATGCCGGGGCCGAGGTCGTCGGAGCTGAGGATCTCGTCGATATGATTCAAAAGGGGGATATGCCATTCGATAGGTGTATCGCGACCCCCGATCTGATGCCCCTAGTTGGGCGGGTCGGAAAGATTCTGGGTCCGAAAGGTTTGATGCCGAACCCAAAACTTGGTACAGTAACTCAGGATGTGGTCTCGGCCATCAAAAACGTCAAAGGGGGGCAGATTGAATATCGATCTGAGAAGAATGGGATCGTTCATGCCGGCGTCGGAAAGGCTAGCTTTTCTCAGGAGCAAATCGTGGAAAACGTTAAGACGCTGATCGATGCTATCTTGAAGGCGAAACCATCGGGTCTAAAGGGGCATTATCTGAAGAAGATGGTGCTGAGCTCGACGATGGGGGCCGGATTGATCTTTGCATTGGATTAAAAAAATGAGAGGAAATTTTATGGATGATGCGTGTTTTAAGGCTCTCCATAAGGTCGGTGCGTTGGAAAATATAAAAGTAGGAACGCATTTGTCGGAGACTGCGGGTACTGTCAATAAACCCCGCAGTAGACAGAAGAAGTGAAATTAGTTAACTCCTTCTGTAATTTGTCGAGGAGATAGAGTTCGTATGAAACGATTGGAAAAAGAGTCTTTCGTATCTCAAATGCGAGATGAGTTGCTCGGGTCTTCGATCGTCGTCGCCGTGGATAGGACTTCCGGGATAACGGTCGAGGAGATGACCAGGCTTCGTCGCGGCATTCGGGAAGCAGAGGCCAATTTCAAGGTGATGAAGAATACCCTAGCTCGCATAGCAATAAAGGATTCAGCGTTGGAGGTCATTTCCGATTATTTTAATGGGCCGACTGGTTTGGCCTATTCGAATGATCCGGTCGCTCTCGCTAAGGCGATATACGACTTCATAAAATCGAATGAGAGATTGTCGGTTTTGGGAGGGGTGATGGATGGAAAGGTCATTTCGAAGGACGTCATCAAGTCATTGGCTGCGTTGCCATCTCAGGATGAGCTCAGGGCCAAGATAATCGGTCTATTGACGGCGAATGCTTCTAAAATCGTTAGGACGATCAAGGAGCCATCGGCGAGAGTCGCGAGAGTTGTTGCTGCAAAGGGTTAGCAGTTTTTTTTGATAGAAGGAGTGAAAGGATAATGGCTAATTTAGAGAAAATAGTAGAAGAGTTGTCGAATTTGACGGTTCTTGAGGCGGCGGAGCTTTCCAAGTTACTCGAGGAAAAATGGGGAGTCAGTGCGGCGGCGGCCGTAGCGGTCGCAGGACCGGCGGCTGGAGTTCCCGCTGCCGCCGCCGAGGAGGAGAAGACTGAATTTGACGTTTCCCTCGATGAGGCTGGATCTAGCAAGATCAATGTCATCAAGGAGGTTCGTGCTATCGTTCCAGATCTAGGGCTGAAAGAGGCCAAAGAGCTCGTAGAAGGAGCTCCGAAGGTCGTCAAGAGTGGTGTCTCGAAGGACGAAGCCGAGAAGATTAAGAAGCAGCTTGAGGCGGCCGGAGCCAAGGTTTCGATCAAGTAAGTAATCGAATGCTGGCGGGTCGAAATGACTCGCCGATGTTTCTTTTTTGTCTGGTAGATTACTTTTTGGAAGGTATTTGGCGGTATGATCAGATCGTATACAGGTCGCAAGCGTTTTCGTAGGTCTTTCGGGAGGATCAAAGAAAAGACCCCACTACCAAATCTTATAGCACTCCAGCGAAGCTCTTTCGAGAGTTTTTTGCAGTATGGAATTCCACCGGATAAGATGGAAGATTCTGGTCTATATGGCATATTTAGTTCGTTTTTTCCTGTTAAAGATGCGGCCGGGAAATCACAACTAGAATTTCATGGCTATTCGTTTGAAAATCCAAAATACACGGAGATGGAATGTAGGCAGCGTGGAGGAACCTATTCGTCGGCCCTTAAAGGGAAGTTCAGGCTAGTCATTTGGGACGTGGATTCTGCCACTTCATCAAGATCCATACGAGATATCAAGGAGCAAGATGTCTATCTTGGAGAGGTTCCATTGATGACAGATCGTGGGACCTTCATCTTTAATGGAATTGAAAGAGTGATCGTTTCTCAGATGCATCGTAGTCCTGGAGTTTTTATCGATCACGATAATGGGAAAACTCATTCCTCTGGGAAGTTTCTTTTCGCCGCCAGAGTCATTCCGTATCGCGGATCATGGATAGACTTCGAATTCGATCACCGTGATGTCCTGTTCGTTAGGATTGATCGCCGGAAAAAGGTTTTGGCCTCGACGTTCTTTATGTGTCTAGAAAGCCAAGAAACCGAAGCATACCGGAAAAAATTGAAATCCGGAGATGTAATTCCTCAAAATTGTGTCACCGGAATGTCTAAAGAAGAAATTCTGAGTTCTTTTTATGAAATCGTTGAATATAAGAAAATTAAAGATGGATGGACGACTGCGTTTAAATCGGAATATTTTCGTGGTACAAGACTAATCCACGATTTAGTCGATGCTTCTACGAGAGAGGTTGTCGCGAGGGCGGATAACAAGCTGACTCCCCGCATATTATCTCAGCTGGAAGCATCGGGTCTCAAGACAATTTTTATTACGGATGAGGAGTTGATCGGTAGATATATAGCAACCGAGCAAATCGATGAAGAAACCGGGAAAATATATCTCGAGGCCGGGGAAGAAATTACTGACTCGACATTGGAGGTAATCAAATCAGCATCACTCAAAAAAATCAATATTTTACAGATCGGCAGTGGAAGTGCCGGGCCATACATGCTGAATACATTCGCTCATTCGAAATGTTTAAATAGAGAGGATGCACTCATCGAATTTTACAGATCGATAATGCCCGGAGAAACGCCGACCATCTCGGGTGGAGAAGATCTTCTGAATGCAACGATATTCGATCCGGATCGCTACGATTTATCGGTCGTTGGGCGTGCAAAAATGAACGATAGGCTTGGGCTTGATATTCCAGATGATGTCGGAGTCCTCCAAAAGAGGGATCTAATCGCTATCGTTAAATTACTTTTTGCCGTGAAAGAGGGTAGGGGAGAGATCGATGATATCGATAATTTGGGTAATCGAAGAATCAGATCCGTCGGAGAACTCATCGAAAATCAGTGCCGCATTGGGATGCTGCGATTAGAACGAAATGTTCGGGAAAAGATGGCGACGGCCGATATCGATAATTACGTCCCGAGCGATCTGATCAATGCTAAGCCCCTAATAACTGCCATCAAGGATTTCTTCATATCATCACAATTATCGCAGTTTATGGATCAGACGAATCCGCTTTCTGAAGTCACCCACAAAAGGAGGTTATCGGCCCTCGGGCCAGGTGGATTGTCTCGAGAACGAGCCGGATTCGAGGTACGAGATGTTCACCCGACACACTATTCTAGGCTTTGCCCGATCGAAACCCCTGAGGGTCAAAATATCGGTCTTATAAACTCTCTCGCATCATACGCGAAAATCAATAAGTATGGTTTCATCGAAAGCCCGTATAAGAGGGTTATCGATGGGAGGGTTACTGATGAGATAGTATATCTCACGGCCACAGAAGAATGTAAATATTCTGTGGCTCAGGCTGGGATTGCCGTCGACAAGAAGGGCTGCATTGTGGACGACTTCGTTGTATGTAGAAGGGCAGGGGAGGTCGTTCTCCGGCCAAAATCCGACGTATCTTTCATCGATATTTCTCCGAAACAGGTCGTCTCCGTGGCGGCAGCCCTTATTCCGTTCCTCGAGAATGATGACGCGACGAGGGCCTTGATGGGGTCTAACATGCAGCGCCAGGCCGTTCCATTGTTAAGGGCTGAGGCTCCCCTCGTTGGAACTGGAATGGAGACTATCATCGCGAAGGATTCTGGGGCTACGGTCGTCGCGAAGAGGGCTGGAATCATTGATCATGTCGATTCCAGGAGGATCGTCGTAAGAGTAACCGATATCGATAATGCCGGCGCCGATGTTTATTCGCTATCTAAATTTCAGTGCTCGAATATGGGGACTTGTATCAATCAGAAACCACTCGTAAAAACCGGAGATAAGGTTGAGGCTGGCGATATAATCGCCGACGGCCCGGCAACTGATAATGGGGAACTTGCTCTCGGTCGAAATCTGTTGGTCGCCTTCATGTCGTGGCATGGATATAGCTTCGAAGATTCGATCATCCTGTCGGAAAGGGTCGTCAAAGAAGATACTTTGACATCGATTCATATCGAGAGTTTCGAGATCATGGCCCGTGATACGAAGCTTGGAAATGAGGAAATCACCAGGGATTTACCGAGTATTGCCGAAGAGTCGCTGAGGAATTTAGATGAATCTGGAATAGTTTATGTTGGGGCCGAGGTAAATCCTGGTGATATTTTGGTGGGGAAAGTGACTCCGAAGGGTGAGACACCGATGACTCCGGAAGAAAAGCTGCTACGTGCGATATTCGGAGAAAAATCAGCGGATGTTAAGGATAGTTCTTTCAGGGTTCCTCCCGGAGTCTCCGGGACCGTCGTCGAGGTTAGGATTTTAATGAGACGCGGAGTCGAGAAGGATGATAGAGCCCTCGCGATCGAAAAGCAGTTGATAGATGATTTAGTTAATGACCGTGATTCCGAGAGAAAAATTTTAGAACAGACTTATTCCAAGCATTTGCATGACAGATTACTGGGGCAGGTTTTGGTATCTGGTCTGGATGGACATGCCGAGGGAAAAACTATTACCGCCTCGATGATCAATGGTCTGTCGTTATATCGCCTGAAAGGGATCGTAATTAAAGATGAAAAGATGCAGGAATCGATTTCCATTTTGGTGAAGCAGTTCGACGAAAAGGTACATAAGATTCAGAAAATATTCGAGGAGAGTGTTTACAAGCTGAGGAGGGGAGATGACCTTCCGGCCGGAGTCCTTAAGCTCGTGAAAGTTTTCGTCGCTAATAAACGGAAAATTCAGCCTGGAGATAAGATGGCCGGACGCCACGGTAATAAAGGAGTCGTCTCGAGGATTCTTCCGGTCGAGGACATGCCATACCTCGAAGATGGAACTCCAGTCGATATCATATTAAATCCGCTCGGATTACCTTCGAGGATGAATGTCGGACAGATCCTGGAGACTCATTTGGGGGCCGCGGCTCACGCTCTGGGGGAGCAGATTCAAGGAATGCTGGATCGGTATAGAGAGAATAAAGCTAATTTGACCGAACTGAGAGCAAAAGTCACGGATGCCTATGCAGATGAGGAGGATATCGGTGATATTAAGGCATTGAGTGATGACGAATTTCTGGAATTGGCAACGAATTTGAGGAATGGAGTTCCGGTTGCGAGCCCCGTATTCGATGGCGCAAAGCTCGAGGATATTGATAAATTCCTCGTGAAGGCTGGGCTCGATAGATCCGGACAGGTGATATTGTATGATGGTCGTACGGGTGAGGCATTCGATAGAAAGGTGACCGTTGGATATCAGTATATCCTCAAACTTCATCACCTCGTTGATGATAAGATTCATGCCAGGTCGGTTGGTCCATACAGCCTCATCACTCAGCAGCCCCTCGGTGGTAAGGCCCAATTTGGTGGGCAGAGATTTGGAGAAATGGAAGTTTGGGCCTTGGAAGGATATGGTGCGGCTCACGTTCTGCGCGAGATGCTGACCGTTAAATCTGATGATGCAAGGGGTAGGACTAAAGTTTATGAATCCATAGTTCGAGGAGAGAATAAGGTAGATCCTGAGATACCGGAATCCTTCAATGTCCTGGTGAAGGAACTTCGCTCCCTGGCTTTGAACGTTTCATTTTCACATGGGGTAGACCCAGATAAAGTCGATATTTAGGAGTGATGGCAAAAATGGGATTAAAGAAAAACTTCAGGCCTGAGACCGGGGATAGTATCGCTAAAGATTTCGATGTAATGAGGATCTCGATAGCGAGTCCAGATGAAATACGTTCATGGTCTTACGGAGAAGTAAAGAAGCCGGAAACGATCAATTACAGAACGTTTAAACCAGAGCGTGATGGATTATTTTGTTCGAGAATTTTTGGCCCGATAAAGGATTATGAGTGTAATTGCGGCCGATATAAGCGGATGAAATACAAGGGGACGATATGCGAGAAGTGCGGAGTCGAGGTAACCCTCAGTAGGGTTCGGCGGGAAAGAATGGGGCACATCGAATTGGCCGCCCCCGTCGTTCATGTTTGGTTTATGAAATCAATTCCAAGTAGGATTTCCATGATTCTAGATCGCGGAGTGAAGGAACTGGAAAGGATCCTATATTTCGAGAGATATGTTGTCCTCGAGCCTGGTTTTAGCCATTTCGGTCAATTCGAATCTATAACGGAAGAAGAATATCAGTTGGCCCTAGACAAATACGGAGAAGATGCATTTACCGTCAACATAGGGGCCGAGGCGATTCGAGATATGCTAGCATCCGTTAATCTTGAAGAAGAAACTGCGAAATTAAAACAGGAACTCGAGACGGGCGTCGTCGATATTCGGAAGAAAAAAATAGTTAAAAGACTAAAAATTCTATCGGCCTTCCTTAAGACTGGATCGCGTCCGGATCAACTCGTCATGACCGTTCTACCGGTCATTCCACCGGAGCTCAGACCTCTCGTCCCACTAGAAGGTGGTCGATTTGCGACGAGTGATTTGAATGATTTATACCGCCGCGTCATCAACAGGAATAATAGGCTGAAGAGGCTGCTAGAACTGAAAGCCCCTGATATTATCGTTCGAAATGAAAAGCGAATGCTGCAAGAATCGGTTGATTCTCTGTTCGATAATAAGAGGAAGGGAGTTAAGGCCAGTGTTGGAGGTAATAAGCGCCCCCTCAAATCTTTGGCAGATATGTTGAAGGGAAAACAGGGGCGATTTCGCCAGAACTTGCTGGGAAAGAGAGTCGATTACTCCGGAAGGTCGGTTATCATCGTCGGGCCAGAGCTGAAGCTTCATCAATGCGGGTTACCGAAGCAAATGGCCCTCGAACTGTTTAGACCTTTCGTCTATGCGAAACTTGAAAAATATGGATTGGCCAGTACTCTGAAGTCGGCGAAAAGACTAATCGAACGAGATAGACCGGAAGTCTGGGACATTTTGGAAGAAGTTATTCGCGAACATCCAGTTTTGCTGAACAGAGCACCGACCCTTCATCGCCTTAGTATTCAGGCCTTCGAACCCGTTTTAATCGAAGGGAAAGCGATTCAGCTTCATCCCCTGGTCTGCACGGCCTTTAACGCAGACTTCGACGGTGACCAAATGGCCGTCCACGTTCCGTTATCCATCGAGGCTCAGCTTGAGGCCAGAATATTGATGTTATCAACAAACAACATCCTAAGCCCATCGAATGGAAAGCCAATCGTCGTTCCTTCTAAAGACATTGTCCTGGGAGTCTATTACCTAACGATGTTGGTCGAAGGATTGCAGAACGAGGATATTTGCCTATCGGATCTCAGTGAGATTATGTATGCCATCGAGGAAAAGGTCGTGACATATCATACGAAGATCAGGACGAGGGTTCCATATTATAAGGAAGACGGAACTTTTGAAAATAAATTGATTGAAACGACACCGGGTAGAGTCATTTTTTCTCAGAATCTGCCCAAACATCACAAAATAAGTTTCGATCTCATCAATAAGGTGTTGACCTCGGCGGACGTTGGGACGCTGGTCGATGAGATATACTTTCATTGTGGCCAGAAGGCGACCGCCATTTTCGTCGACCATATAATGGAGGTCGGGTTTAAGTATATGACGAAATCCGGTATTTCGTATGGGAAGGATGATTTGGTCATTCCAGAGGCGAAGAAGACTCTCGTCGCCGAAACCGAAAAAATAGTTGGTGAATTCGAGCAGCAGTATCTCGATGGATTTATAACTCAGGGTGAAAAATATAACAAAGTCGTCGATGCATGGGATAAGTGTGGTGACAGAATTGCTGAAGAATTAATGAAGTCTGTTGCTTATACAGAGCCTGGTTGTCAGCCGAATTCGGTCTATATGATGGTGCATTCTAAGGCGAGGGGTTCGGTTGCTCAATTAAAACAGTCTGCCGGTATGAGGGGATTGATGACGAAACCAACGGGAGAAATCATCGAAACTCCGATTGTTTCTAACTTTAAGGAAGGATTATCAGTGCTTGAATACTTCCTATCGACTCATGGTAGCCGAAAGGGATTAACCGATACCGCCCTCAAGACGGCTAACTCCGGATATCTGACGAGGAGACTCGTCGATGTGGCTAACGATTGTGTCGTTTCTGAGGATGATTGTGGGACGACGAATGGTTTGCTGATGAAGCCAATTTATGATGGATTAACGACCGTGATTTCCATTAAGGAGAGGATCCTCGGAAGATTTGCATCGAAGGATATTATTAACCCAAATTCTGGGGCCTTGATAGTGGCTAAGAATGGTTTTATCGATGAGTATAAGGTCGACGAAATAATCGAGGCTGGAATTGATGAAGTATGGGTAAGATCGGCCGTGACATGTGAAAGCAAGCGAGGAATCTGTACGAAGTGTTACGGAAGAGACCTCGCACGAGGAACAATCGTTAGCATCGGAGAATCGATTGGAGTTATCGCTGCTCAGTCGATCGGAGAGCCTGGTACTCAGCTTACGATGAGAACATTCCATATCGGAGGAGCCGCCCAGAAGAGTACTGAGCGTTCTAATATCGAATCCTCCATGGAGGCACAAGTTGCCTTCAAGAATGTTACGTTTGCAGTAAGCGGTTCGGGAGATACAGTAGTTTTATCCCGAAAGGCTGAGATAGCTCTGGTTGATGGTAATGGGCGAGAGAGGATAGTTCATAAAATTCCATATGGCGCAAAATTGAAAGTAAAGGCCGGAGATGCAGTCAAAATTGGGCAAATTATTGCTGAATGGGATCCATATACGACTCCCGTCGTCTGCGAGGTCAGCGGTTTCGCTAAGTTCATCGATTTGATAGAGGAGCAGTCGATAAGAGAGGTCATTGATGAGGCGACCGGAATATCGAGTAAGGTCGTCATAGACTGGAAACAGGCTTCTAGTACGACCAATTTTAGGCCAACGATTTTGTTGGCTGATGAAGCCGGGAAACCGATCATGTTATCGAATAAAGTTGAGGCTAGATATTTTCTTTCGATCGATTCAATCATAAATGTTAATGACGGCGATGAAATAGTGGCCGGTGATATAATCGCTAAAATTCCGAAGGATGTTATAAAGACGAGGGATATTACTGGAGGTTTGCCCAGGATTTCTGAGCTCTTTGAGGCCAGGATGCCCAAGAATCCAGCCGTGATATCTGACGTCGATGGACAAGTGGAATTCGGTAAGGACCACAGAATGAAGCGGCGAATTATCATAGTACCCGACGATAATAGCTTGAAACCGGTTGAGTATCTCGCTCCGAAAGGGCGATCCGTTTTAGTTCGCGAGTGGGATTATATTAAGAAGGGAGATGTAATCGTCGACGGAAACATCGTATTACAAGATATGTTACGTATTTTGGGAATCGAGGAGATGACGATGTACATCGTCGATGAAGTTCAAAGAGTCTACAGACTTCAGGGGGTTCCCATAAATGATAAACATATCGAAATTATTGTAAGACAAATGCTACAGAAACGAGAAATCAAGGATTCCGGTGATTCGACGTTTATAGTCGGTGATGAGATAGATAAAGAGGATTTGGCGATCGTAAATGCCGATTTACTGAGGAGTGGGCGTCGACCGATCGTTGCGATTCCAATTTTGCAGGGGATTACCAGGGCATCATTGCGTACCAAATCCTTCATTTCGGCCGCCTCCTTCCAAGAGACGACGAGAGTATTAACTGAGGCCGCGATATCAGGGAAGGTCGATTATCTCGTCGGCCTCAAAGAAAATGTTATCGTGGGGAGATTGATGCCGGCCGGAACCGGAGGAGTCGCCAGGGAATGGAAGGCTGAAAAGCTGCGCGAAAAGGCATCGTAGAAATTTTCTGGCCACTTTGAGTTTATTTGAGTGTACAATTTCCTCTGTACTTTTCGGGATCTGGTATTCTGTCCGGAATTAATTTTATGATGAATAGACTCCCTCCAAAAACCCCACACTCAGGATCATCAAGGGTGAGGGCTTTTTGGATCGCGGCAATACTGGCCATTGCCCTCGGCCTGCTATATGCGATGGGGAAATGGGTCGTTCCGTTTTTGGTATCATTGATTCTGGCCTATGCCCTTCATGTTCCGACTCGTTATCTCTATAGGATATTGAAAATATCTTTCTCGGCGGCCTCCGGGATTGTCGTCGTTATTCTGGTCGCATTTTTTGGACTATTTGTCATATTTTTCATTCCAGTCCTCAAAAATTCGACTGTAATTATCGTTCAAAAACTCCCGGTCTTGCTACATTCACTGCCAAATTCGGTTAATTCGTTTCTTTCGAATGCTTTTGCCTTGGTTGGGGTAGATAGACAATTCGACATCGAAACCAGCCTACAAAATTATATTAGCGAAGTAACCGCGGCGTGGCCCAGCTATATAGTCCATATAATCGATACTAGTATGGCGATGTTTCATTCGGTGATTTTTGCCATCATGATTCCGATAATAGTGTTTCACCTCCTCAGAGACTGGGACAAAATAACCGTTTCCGTTCAATCGATTTTAAAAAAAATAGCATCGGAGACGGTGATGATGGCGCTGAGTCGAATCAATACGAATCTCGGAGCATATGTAAGAGGGCAGTTTGCGGTGTGCTGTATATTAACCGTCGTATACTCGACTGGTTTATTTTTTCTGGGATTAAGTGAATATGTCATTTGCGGTATACTTTCTGGATTTTTATCATTCGCACCATTCTTCGGTCCAGTCTTTGGATTCTCGATGACCCTCGTGATGGCGATCGATGATTTTTCATCGATTCATCAGTACATTTTAATGTGTTGTCTCTATACGGTTGTTCCACTATTGGATTCGAATATAATGACTCCGAAATTGATCGGGAAGAGTGTTGGCATTCAGCCTGTGTGGCTCTTATTTTCAATTTGTGCTGCAATTTCTGTCCTGGGAGCCGCTGGTATATTTATTTCGATTCCAGTCGCGGTCATTTTATCTACGATCTGCAAGGAATTGGTGAAGAAAGTATAATTGGGTAGCATTAGCAAAATTGTATATGATAGAATCTGACTGGGTCTGATGCTCTTTCATACTGGTTATTGGATGAATTTCCCAGGGCTTGATTTTTCTATTCATAAAGATGGTTTTCGATTTATTGGTATAGCTGCGGCTGCTACCTTGCTTTTCTCGATGTTTATTGTCCCTCTGGCGTGGATTTGTGCGATTCTCACATTTTTTTGCATTTTCTTCTTTAGGAATCCGAGGAGGTCTGTGCCAATTGATGACAACCTCATAGTTAGCCCAGCCGACGGTACCGTTTGCGCAATTAATTTTGAAGTTCCTCCTGACGAATTGGGACTTGGAGATGAGAAAAGATACAGAATTAGCATATTTTTGAGTCTTTTCAATGTGCATATAAATAGATTACCGACTACCGGCAAGATAAGGAATATTATTTACAGCCCTGGCTCCTTTCTGAATGCCGCCCTGGAGAAGGCTAGTATTTTCAATGAAAAAAATACATTGATAATCGAAATGGATGGAGATCCATCGAGATTGATGGCCGTATCTCAGATTGCTGGAATGATTGGGAGGAGGATCGTATGCGATGCTCATGATGGACAGGATGTATCGAAGGGGAAGATTTTTGGCATCATTAGATTCGGGAGTAGGGTTGATATTTGGCTTCCGGTTGGAATAGCTCCTCAGGTCTGCAGTGGGCAGACGATGATTGGTGGAGAGACGGTTTTGGCCGATATCTTGTCGAATTCTGACATTCCTCGGGAAGGGTCTATCGTATAGGAAATGTTTGATTTCTCTCTGGTTTCTGGGTTCGTAAAAGATTGGGGCTATCTGGCCGTTTTTTTAGGGTCGATCGTCGAGGGGGAGGTGATATTACTGACGGCCAGCGCCTTCGCGGCCGGTGGATATTTATCGATCTATAAGATATTTGCGATAGCCTTCACGACTACCGTTTTCGTCGATCAGATTCTATTTTTTGTTGGATACAAAACCGGGACTGACTGGCTTATTCATCGATTCCCAAAATTACGATCTGCGAGAGAAAAAGTTTTTTCGCTTTTAAATAAGATGGATATATTTTTTATATTTGCATTTCGTTTTATATATGGAATACGTACTATTAGCCCCATTATAATTGGGGCCGCCAAAATTAATCCACCCAGATTCGTTGGATATAACATCTTATCTGGATTTTGCTGGGCATTTCTGGGATGTTTTATAGGTTACGTCGTGGCCGATGTATTTGCTGACGGAACTTTCGATACGATGCCAGCGGTGATAGCCGTTTCTGGAATAATTGCCCTGCTGGGGTTCGGAATTTTTATGGCGATGAAGATAAAGAAGGCCAAAAATTCTGATTAGATTTATAGTATTATGTTGGCAATATGCCCACTACATTCCAAAGGTTTTAAATTGAAATTCAGGACTTTCGAGGATTTTAGGAAGTTTGTAAGAGATACTCCCGGGGCTAGGAGCTGTATCGTCAGATGTGATCTTAACCTCCCATCATCGGTTCGAGATCTTTCCAGGGTCTATGCCATGAAAGATACCGTCGAGGCCGTCCTAGATCTTGGCCTGAGAGTTGTCCTGATTTCTCATTACAAAAGACCGAAACCAGAAGATAGATTCGATCGTAAATTTTCTTTGTCGGCAGTAGTAAACGATGTTTCTGAGGTTTTAGGGAGGGAAATACAGTTTATTGAAGGATCTGTTTTTGATGTAAATCCTGCCGTTATTGACTCTGAAGTAGTCCTCCTGGAGAATCTTAGGTTCTATGATGGCGAAACACAAAATGATAGCGATTTTGCGAAGATTTTAGCGAGTTATGGGGATATATACATAAACGAGGCATTTTCCGTTTCTCATAGAGAGCATGCCTCCGTATGCGCGATAACGAAATATATTCCATCTTTTGCCGGACTTTCACTGCAAAATGAGGTTCGCTGGTTATCGAAGCTGTTGCAGGGAATAGAAAGACCATACACCGCCATAATTGGTGGATCAAAAGTCTCGACGAAAATGGATGTCCTAAAGAAAGTGTCTCAGATAGCGGATAATCTGGTGATAACTGGGGCTATGGCCAATACATTTTTAACCGCCCGAGGATTCGATATGCAATCTTCTTTGATTGAAAAAGAGCTCCTATCTGAGGCTGAAGAAATTATGAAATCATCCAAGGCAAAAATAACATTGCCAATAGATCTCGTGGTATCGCCGAACTTGGAAACCCCAGGAACATCGTGCGGGTTGGGGGCGATACCTCCTGGACAAGCCTGTTTCGATATCGGCAAGGAGACGGTTATGTTGATTCAGGAAATAATTTCTCGATCGAAGACATTATTATGGAACGGAGCCATCGGAGCCTTCGAATTTTCCAATTTCGGGGAAGCTACTGAAATCTTGGCAGAGTCCATCGCAGATCTGACACGCCGCGGTGAAATAATATCGATTATCGGAGGTGGAGAAACTATAGCCTCCGTCGGTCCTCATAAAAATGACATGTCGTTTGCATCGACGGCGGGCGGCGCCTTCCTTGAGTTTGTTTCTGGGTTCGATCTTCCAGGGCTACAGCAACTGACATTTTAATAGTACGTGGTTATTGGAGGCCGAGTTAGGAGGTATCGGCTGTCCATCAGGACCTGTGGTTCCCGGTTGCTGCCCTGGAACTGGTTGAGCATAAAGTTCTGTTTGGCCAGGAGGCAATTGTTGTCCAGCAGGACTTGTTGTAGCCAATGGTTGCTGCCCTGGAACCGCCTGACCATAAGGAGGAGCTGGTTGCCCATAAAGTTCTGTTTGGCCAGGAGGCAATTGCTGCCCAGGTATCTGCTGTCCATTAGGACCTGTAACTAATGGTTGCTGTCCTGGAACTGCCTGACCATAGGGAGGAGCTGGTTGCCCATAAAGTTCTGTTTGTCCAGGAGGCAATTGTTGTCCAGGTATCTGCTGTCCATTAGGGCTTGTAACT
>JAISBC010000039.1 GCA_031266385.1 Holosporales bacterium | reverse complement strand
ACGGCGGATGTTGTCAATCTCGTCCAGAAGATATGTATGATTTTAGGCCGGCTGGATCATCGTAATTTCAAGGTGCATAGTGATATTCATCTGAGAAAAACCACCGGCATCAGATCCGTTAAATCCAGTTTAGCCATTGAAGGGCATAGCCTAATGATCGAGCAAGTCAGCGATATTCTAAACGGACAACCCGTAGTTGCTCCTAAAAACGATATAATTGCCGTAAAAAACGCCATAACCGTTTACGAAATGTTTGATCAAATTGACGCCTTTAATATGGAAGATCTTTTGAAAATTCACTGCATAATGATGAAAAATTTGCTACCTGATGCCGGGAATTTTAGGCGAAGCGGAGTCGGGCTGTTAAAGGGGATTGAGGTCGTACACGTCGCCCCTCCCTACCAAAATGTATCTGGGCTAATGGCCGATTTGTTCACGTATTTGAAAGATGCCACCGATAGTTTGCTTATAAAATCTTGCGTTTTTCACTATGAATTTGAATTTATTCATCCGTTTCTTGACGGGAATGGACGTTTGGGGCGTTTATGGCAACAACTTATACTTGCCAAGCAGCATCCCGTTTTTAGGTTGGTTTGCCTGGAGGAGTTGCTGGAAAAGCATCAGAGTGAATACTACGATGCCTTGCAATCGAGCGACCATGACGGAAGCTCTGAAAAGTTTATCGAATTTATGTTAAGCATTGTTATGCAAGCCCTGGAAATTCTGGAATCACAAATACAACCGATGACCGTGGATAATTTCGAAGCCCGCCTGGTATATGCGAAAAATTTTCTAGATAATTTTAAAAGGAAGGATTACATAAATTTGATAAAAAATATCTCATCGGCAACCGCAAGCCGCGACCTAACACAAGGAGTGAAACGCGGAATACTGGAAGCTCAAAACGATAAAAACCAAACAATCTACAAATTTAAAAAATAGTACTCCTACACAACCATTACACCCTTACATGCACTACCAACCGACAGAATTATAGGACGAGGCTGGCCCGTGAAAAACATTCGCTAGCGGATTTATACTGTTCCCGCTCCATGATTAGTTCATGATCCTCAAGTTCGAGCATCAGAGTCTTCAACAGGGCGTTATTTAGGGCATGCGATGGATTCAGGCATTCTATCTTACCGATAATATCACAGCCCAGGATAAACAAATCACCCAGTAGATCCAAGCATTTGTGGGCCGCGAGTTCAGTCGGATATCGAAGGCCACCAGTATTCAAAATCTCGTTACCCGGGCCTATGCCAACTGTATTTTCTTCGGATGCCCCTAGGCCGAATCCCCGGCTCCTAACTACCTCCCAGTCCTCGCTCCATCCGAACGTCCTGGCCCGAGATAATTCAATCAGATCGTCCTCTGAATCGAACGAATATCGATTGTATTTCCCGATGACCGGATTGATCCGAGCATAATCCAATTTAACCGCAACGTGATATTTCCTCGCCGGACGAATTATTATTCTCCCTGTCTGACATTCAACGACCACATCCTTTTTGATGAGGATCGCCGGGACGGATGGTCTCTGCCTTATGGTTCCAACCTCCTTAATTCCATCAACGAATTCCTTGGCCGAACCATCCATTATCGGGATTTCATCTGAATCGACCTCCACCAGGGCATTCGTAATTCCCGTAATCCGAAAGGCCGCGAGAAGATGCTCAATAACGGAAATAGTAATCCCGTCATTATTCGTTATTCGAGTACACAGATCGGGGGATACGACGGCCTCCGGAGATAACGAAATATACGGATTCTTCCCGGAGATATCAGTCCTCTTAAAGACGACCCCTAAATTATCCGGAGCCGGCAGGATCCTAATTGACGCCCTATTTCCACCGTGAACTCCAATCCCCTCAAACGATACGGCCGCCCCGACGGTTGCTTCCGATCTTAATTTAGTACTCATCTCTTTTCTAATTTTAAATACACTTTGCGCTCAGGCTAGAATACCCATTACTGACAGGACAACGAAAGTGTTTAAATGTTACAAATTATTACAACGTCAAAATCTCGACAGAATCCTCAGTTACGGCGATGGTATGTTCGAATTGCGCGGAGAGGGATTTATCGACGGTAACGACCGTCCAACCATCGTTCAGGACCTTGGTCTTGCAGGACCCAACATTCAGCATCGGTTCTATCGTGAAGAACATCCCCGGCAGTATTTGTTCACGTTTTTCACGGCAATCATAATGGAGGACGAGTGGATCCGCATGAAATTCTTTCCCGATCCCGTGGCCACAGTAATCCTGAACAATCGAAAATCCAGTCTGTGCAACAAATTTTTGAATGGCCACTCCTATGTCTCCGAAATGCCCGAATGGCTTCACGGCTTCGATCCCGACGAATAACGCCTTCTCGGCGGCCTTGACCAGGGTTTCTGCCAGTTTAGAGCATTTCCCAACGAGAAATGTCTTGCTGGTATCTCCGTGCCATCCATCGAGGGCGACCGTCACATCAATATTGATTATATCGCCTTTTTTGAGCTTGTATGGCCCCGGAATTCCATGACAAATAACGTGATTTACTGAGGTACAAATCGATCCTGGAAAGCCGTTATAATTGCGAGTTGCAGAAATCGCCCCATGCTCAGTGATATATTCATGACACAGCTGATCGAGATCCCCAGTCGATACTCCCTCAACGACGAATTGCTCGATATATCGCAGGACATCACCTGCGAGACGACATGCCCTCTTCATATCGAGCAATTCGTTCATATCGTGCAGGATAATATCTGCCATCCCTTATATTTCGACATCAGTAGTATGCGGCTCACAGGATATATTCAATCCTCCCGAAAAAACAGCCTTTTCCCAAAAAGCCTTGTGTTTTTCATGGCGGGGCGGGAGGTCGTTGTGTTAACATGACCGCGCGTATCGAGAAAATCGATAAAAAAGTTAATTTATCTTTGGCAAAGGGAAAGGAAAATTATTCGAGATGTTTTCAATTAAAACGGAAGAAATATCCTGGTCCGGGAGGACACTATCTCTCGAGACCGGTAAGATTGCTCGGCAGGCCGATGGTGCCGTCGTCGTCAGGTTCGGAGATACCGTCGTCCTCTGCACCGCCGTTTTTTCAAAAAAGATCTCGGTCGATGCGAGCTTCTTCCCACTGACCATAAACTATCAAGAAAAATTTTATGCGGCCGGTAAGATTCCAGGTGGCTTCTTAAAACGAGAAGGCAAACCCTCAGATCGGGAGGTTTTGATCGCACGGTTGATCGATCGCCCAATCAGGCCCCTCTTTCCGAGTGGATTCCTGAACGAGGTACAGGTCGTCTGTACGGTCCTGAGTTATTCCCCTCATGATGATCCAGAAATTGCCGCCATGATCGGAGCGTCGGCTGCCCTCTGTATATCCGGGGCCCCATTCCTCGGGCCGGTTGCCGGGTGTAAGGTTGGCCATACCAAAGATACTGGATATATCCTGAACCCGACACAGGCCACTGATCTCGATCTAGTCGTCGCCGGAACGCGCGATGGAATTTTGATGGTGGAATCTGAGGCATTCGAGCTGCCAGAAGATGTCATGCTCGAGGCCGTAATGTTCGGATTCCGATCATTCCAGCCGGTCCTCGATATGATCGAGAATTTCGTGAAGAAAGCCGGAAAGCCACGGCTGCAGGTCATTCCATTCGAAGAAGAATATAGCGAGACCCTGAAAAAGATCGAAAAGTTTTCGGTTCAAAAAATCAGGGACGCCCTGAAGATTCAAGATAAACTCAGGCGGAATGAGTGTTTTGAAGCAGCTAAAGATGAGGTATTCGAGGAATTTGGTGATGAGAATGCGAAGGTAATTCTCGACAGTCTGTTCGAGATTGTCCTGGCCGGTGAAATGCGAGGAAATCTCCTAAAGACTGGAGAACGAATCGATGGTAGGAAATCGGATCAAATCCGAGATATTTCCTGTGAGATCGACTTCCTCCCGAAAGTTCACGGAAGCGCCCTCTTCACTCGTGGAGAGACTCAGGCCATCGTCGTTTCGACTTTGGGCTCTAGCTCAGACGAACAGATAATGGACGATCTCGTCGGCGATCGGAAAGAAAGATTTATGCTGCATTACAACTTTCCTCCATATGCAACCGGTGAGACCGGGAGAATTGGAGCCCCTGGGCGGCGGGAAGTTGGTCATGGGAAGCTCGCCTGGCGGGCCTTAAGTCCGGTTCTTCCGGCTAAAGATAGCTTCCCATACACCGTCAGGATAGTCTCGGATGTAACCGAATCGAATGGATCTTCCTCGATGGCCACCGTCTGCGGATCATCCTTGTCGATGATGGCCGCCGGAATTCCTCTGAAGGCTCCGGTCGCTGGGATCGCTATGGGCCTCATCAAGGATGGATCCGATTTCGTCATCCTTTCGGATATTATGGGTGATGAGGATCATCTAGGAGATATGGATTTTAAGGTCGCTGGAACGATGAATGGTATAACTGCCCTGCAGATGGATATTAAAATTCCCAGTATCAGCGAGGAGATCCTAAGGAAGGCGCTCGATCAAGCCAAAACCGGGAGGCTACATATCCTAGATATCATGCAGAAAACCATTTCCCGAGCCAAGGATGAACTCAATGAAAATGCTCCGAGGACCCACACCATCATGATCGGAAAGGATAAGATTCGCGATTTGATAGGAGCCGGAGGAAAAACCATCAAAGAAATATGCGAGAGAACGAAGGCCAAGATTGATATAGATGAGAGCGGAGTGGTATCAATTTTTTCGCCCGACAAAATTCGGATCGAAGAAGCCTTACAGTCGATAAAGGCAGTCTGTTGCCCGCCAGACATCGGCACCATCTTCACTGGCAAAGTCACGAAAATTACAGACTTCGGAGCGTTCGTTTCGATTGGTAATAAGGAGGGACTGGTGCACATTAGCAATATAGCCAATCACAAGGTTCCATCCGTCGCCGATGTATTACATTATGGGCAGGAGGTTCAGGTTAAAGTCATAGGAATCGATGAAAAGGATCGAATAAAATTATCGATGAAGGACGTTTAGGCCACCGATCGTCTATTTTGTGTCATAATAAGCCTGCGTAGTTTTTGAGCATAAATTTGAGCATATGTGCGGAATCATCTCGATTTTGAGTAAGAAAGACGATGTCATTGGGGATCTCATTGCCTCACTCCGTAAGCTCGAATATAGGGGATACGATTCTGCTGGAATTTCCTATATCGATGATAATTCCGTCCTACAAACCATCAAAACGATCGGGAAAATAGAAGTCCTCGAAGATCTAGTAACAAAAAATCAGACGGAAGGAGTGGTTAGACCTCCTTCCAAACCTTCAGAATCAGAGTTTTTGATAGGAGACACGGAGCACAGAAGCGTAGTACAGCAGGAGACTGATTATGAAGAGTTAGGGAGGGGGTCTATTGGGATCGGTCATACCCGATGGGCAACTCACGGCAAAGTTAGCCCTCAGAATGCACATCCTCATACATCGAACGGGGTAGCCATCGTTCATAATGGAATTATCGAGAATTATAGGGAATTAAAAAATTCCCTCATTAGAGATAATTTCGAGTTTGACGGAGAGTCTGATTCAGAGGTTATCGCTAAGTTGATTTCCAACCACTTAAAGAACGGTCTCGAATTCATCGATGCCTTCAAAAATACGATTGCTCAATTAAGCGGAACTTTTGCGATCGTCGCTATTTATGATCTGGCTCCAAATATAATAATCGGGACTAAAAGAGGGGCCCCGATGACAATCGGTTTGAGTAATGACAAACTCAATTTCTATATAGCATCAGACGCCATCGCCTTATCAACATTATGTGATGAAATATCATATCTTGAGGAAGGAGATTACGTGATCTGTGAAAAATCAGATCAATTAAATTACAGGATTCTAACGGAGAATTGGGAATCCATCGAAAGAGATAAAGTCCAGAATACCATATCAATGGCCGACGTCGGGAAAAATGGATTCGAAGATTTTATGATGAAAGAAATATCTGAGGAGCCGATTGTCATCGATAACATGATTACTCAATTTAATTGTGATTTTGATATTTCACATTACAGGAGTATTTATATCATCGCCTGTGGGACTTCATTTTACGCTGGCCTCCTTTCGAAATATTGGATAGAAGAGATGGCTGGAATTCATGTTGATGTCGAGATTGCCTCAGAATTTAGATACAGAAACCTAGTATCTCCCAAGGATTCTTTGTACGTCTTCATAAGCCAGTCCGGAGAGACCATCGATACGCTGGCCGCGATGAGAAAGGCCAATCAGCTGGGGTTAGATACGTTATCGATCGTCAACGTTGACTCAAGCTCGATTGCTCGGGAAGCTGGCCATAACCTGAAGACTTTGGCGGGATTCGAAATCGGAGTGGCATCGACTAAGTCATTCATCGCTCAGGCGATGGCTATGCTAATGTTAACCATAAAGAAGAATAATCTCGATGTAAGAATAATAAAAAATATTATGCATTCAATTTTACTGGGCAAGGATAAAATAAAAGTTATCGCAGAAAAAATAAAAGATAGTAAAAGTATGCTTTATATGGGGCGTGGATGTAGCTATCCCATCGCTCTTGAGGGTGCATTAAAAATGAAGGAATTGTCATATATTAGTGCCGAAGGATATCCATCTGGGGAGACAAAGCATGGCCCCATCGCCATGATCGATTCTAATGTTTACTCTATCGTTATTGCTCCTTTCGATCGTTATTTTGATAAAACTCTTTCTAATACTCAAGAAATTCTTGCGCGCCATGGTCCCGTTATTTTCCTTACGACTGATCGAGCGATACCATTCATCGAGGACCTTGAAAATAATAATTTAGCAGACTGCATTATCTTCCACGAAGATGCTGTACCTCAGGAAAATCAGACCGATGAATTACTGAGGCCCTTATCATTCGCGATGGCCGTCCACCTCCTGGCCTACTATACGGCGAAGGCTAAAGGACTCGATGCTGATAAGCCAAGAAATTTAGCGAAATCTGTCACGGTCGAATGAATTATGACTTTAGTTCGAGTATTTTCTATTTACCTTTTACGAAAACTTTTTTCTGTCCTATTAATAGTATCTCCGATCGTAGTCGTTATGGTATGGCTCACCGTTTCGATTCGGCATATATCTCTGATAGTCTCCAATGATATCACCCTGTCGACTTTTCTCAGATTTATATTGTGTACGTTCCCCGATATAGCCGGCGTTATCCTCCCGACTTGTTCTCTTATAGCTTCACTATCCGTCCTACATAAGATGCAGTCCGATAAGGAATTACTGATCTTTATGACATCCGGTGGAGGAATATTCTCATTTGCTCGTCCTATTTTTTCCTTTTTCCTTTGTATTTCGAGCATCGTCTTTCTCATTCAGTCATCACTGACTCCATATGCTCACAAAGCCCTCATTGGCCTTCAAGACAAGATTCATAATCAAATTTCGATGTCGGTTATTAAGCAGGGAGTTTTTAATGTCGTCGGGGATTCCGTCATATATATCGGGAAAAAGACTGAAAATACCATAGAAGATGTTTTTATTTCGTATATCGCTAAGAGTGGAAAGATGAATACAAATATAATAACGGCTAAGTCGGGGCGTTATATATTGGATCAGGGAAATTTATTCATTACTCTCGATAAAGGATTTCGACAGGAGCTCGATGAAAATAATTCGATGGTATCGATGTTATCATTCGATAATTTTTCCTATAATGTTTCCCAATTCGTCAAAAAATTCACTAGTCGAACGAGTAGAACATATGAAAAAACACAATCTGAACTTCTAGACATGGCGCAGAGGGCTGAAAATTCCGACCTCAGGAATAAATATTTATCTGAATATCATGGAAGAATCGTCACGTCACTGATCCCACTAATCAATGCAGCGATAGGCCTGGGATTTATCTTGACCTCAGGAATTAGAGGAAGGAGATCGGCGCATTCAGTGGGGATCTTCCTATTCGGCGTAATATTCCAAATCATTGTGATGACATTGGTCAATGCTTCGTCTAGATATTCTACATTAATATACTCTAATTATTTTATTGTATTTTTGATCTTTTCAATTTTGATTTTAACAATTTTGAAAAAGAGAACGAGATGAAGATTAATAATATTTTATTTAGATATACGACGATTTTATTTTTCAAAAATTTCCTTATTGTTATTTGTTGTTTCTTTTTTATGACGGCGATGCTGGAATATATGGAAATTGTTAGGAGGTTTGCGACTCATCATATCACGGTTCCATACAAATTCATCATAGAGCTCACGATCCTAAATTCCGCCGTTACCATCGCATCATTCTTCCCGTTCACGGCCTTTCTCGGCACAATCCTATTTTTCACGACGACTCACGGGAGGATGGAGCTGATGATCATAAAATGCGTCGGTGTTTCGGTTCGACAACTCGTCCGTTACCTATTGTGTTCGGCCCTCATGATGGGTGGAGTATATATTACTATTCTGGATCAAATATCAGCATTTTCAGTAAATAAAATTAACTCAATTGAATCAAAAATTACAAAAAAAACTCAAATTGAAGAAAAAATAGCCGTCACGAATAAGGGGGTTTGGTTTAGAGATGCCTGGCAAACCAAATCATATATTATCTATGCCAAATCATTCTTGAATTCTCAGAAAAAACTTTTAAATGTCAGGTTTTTTGAATTCGATGAACAGAATAATTTTAAGAATTCAATTTACTCTGATTCTGCGGAAATATCGGATACATCATGGCAATTGGCGAATGCCAAAATCATAGGTGTCGACGGATCGGAAAGGACGATCTCACTGTTTAAGACTCCAACAAATTTATCATTCGGGAATATCGATAAAATGACGACGAATCCGAAGAGTATATCATTTTGGAGTATGGCAAAATACGTGGATATGCTGGAAAAGGTTGGGCTTTCTAGCACTAAACACAAGATCAACTGGTTCGCCAGATTGTCATCACTCATCCAGATAATCGCCCTCATTCTGCTGGCATCAATATTTTGTGTGAATTATGATGTTAGAAATACGAAGAAATATGCCCTGAAAGTAGCCATCCTGATCGCCATAGCATTCCCAATTCATTTTGCAAACAATATCATGATAGCCCTCGGCGAGAATGGAAGACTCACAATCTGGTTCGCAGCATTCAGCGTTCCAATCTTCACGACATTAATAACGTATTTACATTTATTGAAGAAATAAGGTGGCTTTAATGATGATCATCACTTTGGAACATTTAAATTTTCCAGCCTCTCTTGAGCGAGTTGGTTCCCCTGCTCGGCCGCAGCTCTGAACCATTCATTAGCCTTTTTCTCATTCTGTTTAATTCCAGGATAATTGTCTGCATACATCGCACCCAGGTTATATTGGGCCTCGGCTATACCTTGTTCTGCGGCTTTTTTACACAAATCGAAGGCCTTCTTATAGTCTTCCTCCGTTCCAATTCCACAGGCAAATTGGCAGGCAGCCGCATACTGGGCTGCGGCCAATCCATTTTCTGCCGCCAGCAAATACCACTTGAGGGCCTCAGCGGGATCTTCATCGACGTATTCGCCATTCGTATACATTAATCCAACTTCGAATTGAGCATGGGGATACCCTTGTTCTGCGGCCTTTAGATAGAAATGATAGGCCTTCTCAAAGTCTTGCTTCGTTGTGTCTGTCCCATGGGCATACAGCCCTCCCAGGTTGTATTGTGCTACCGCAAGGTTTTGATCGGATGCTTTCTTGAGCCATTCCAGCTCCTTCCTGGAGTCTTCTTTTACCCCGTACCCATTGGCATACATTCCGGCAACGTTTACTTGGGCCTCAGCGAGGCCTTGCTTGGCCGCCATCAGATACCACCGAAAGGCTTCCTCTAAATTACAATCAACGTAATAAATTCCAAGTGTATTCTGGGCGTCTGCGTCTCCATTCTCAGCCGCTGTAATTAACTTCTTCAGCCTTCTCTTCATGATGAAAGCATTTATAAATCGCATAATTCTCATTAGAAAAAAAATTTCCCTGACCCTGATTAAAGACTACCATAATTAAAACTCAGAGAGATAAGAAAATATGTTTACCTATGAATTCTTCATGAGTTTGTAGCATTAATCCCCAAGGTTAAGTGTGTATTCAACAAAAGGTATCTAACTGAGGAGAATTTGTCAAATCAAAACCAACGGTACAACTAAGCAAAATTTTATAGAATAGCAAGATGCAGGGTCTTTTCCTGTTATTCCCCGCCAGTGGATTTCCTATGCGATACCGCGGAAATCGAGGAAACACAATTTATTGACAAGACAGAATACGGAATGTAGCCTGACATGGTATCGGGGGAGGTTTCCGTTATCATTCTGAATCCTGCTGTATAAAAGCTCTAGTGTTTGTGTACAGAGAAAAAGGATAGTTTATTTTGTTTAGGGAGGAACAAATGAACAAGTTTTTAAGTTTAGTATTACTGGAGGGGGCGTTTATAGCTTCTCTTGGAATTAGCAATGTTGGGGCTGTGGAAATCACTACTGTGCCCGGTGAGAGACCGGAGATCGTGACCGATGGGATCACGGGGCTCACTGTCGAAGAAGCGAAGAAGAAGTACTCTGACTTTAGGGACGATTTTCTTCCCAAGCTCATAGCAAACCCAAATTGGGCTGATTTTCCTATGGGAGCATTTTTTCCAGCTTCTCACAAGGTAAACCGGGTATACCGAGAATTTACAATCGGAACACAATACCTACAATCCTTGCGCAATGACAGTCCATTTGCTGCACAGGCATATGATTTGTATGTGCAAGCAAAGGAAACCTATCTGAAGCTTAAGAAAATGACTGAGGCCGAGGGAAATGAGAGATACGAAAAGTTAAAGGCACTGCCATTTCCGTTCCGCGTGCCATTTCATGAGATTGGAAAATTGCTATCGATGGATTAAATAATTAGAAAGTAGGATCATATTCTACAATCGAAAATCACAAGGAGGAGTTTCTAATGGATTCCTCCTATTTTTTTTCTGCCAGAGGATTTCCCATGTGATCCCGCGGAAATCGAGGAAATACAAGTTGTTGACAAACCGGAATACGGAATGTAACATGGCATTGTGCCGGAGGCGGTTTCCGTTATTCCGGCTGGTTTTTCACAGTGTGTTTGTATTAAAAGGGAAGAATGCCTACAATTAATCAGCTGATAAGATCCCCGAGGAAGCCAAAGATCGTGAGGAATAAGGTGCCGGCTCTCGAGGCTTGTCCTCAAAAGAGGGGGGTCTGTGCTCGTGTTTTTACGACGACTCCTAAGAAGCCGAACTCTGCCATGAGGAAGGTCGCCCGTATTCGCCTGACGAATGGTTACGAGGTGACCGGATACATTCCCGGAGAGGGGCATAATCTTCAGGAGCACTCCGTCGTGATGATCCGCGGTGGGAGAGTTAAAGACCTTCCGGGTGTGCGGTATCACGTCATAAGGGGTACCCTCGATACTCACGGTGTTAAGGATAGGAAGCAGGCCCGCTCCAGATACGGGGCCAAGAAACCGAAGTAAAATTTGAAGGAGAGAGAGGAGCTTAAAAGAGATGTCCAGACGAAGAGCCGCCGAAAAACGAGAAGTTTTAAAGGATCCAAAGTATGGGGATCCCGTCGTCACGAAGTTCATGAATTGTCTGATGTATGCCGGTAAGAAGTCGGTCTCAGAGAGGATAGTATACGGTGCCTTCGATAGGATTCACGGAAAAAACGGAAAGAGTTGCTTAGAGTTATTTACGGATGCGTTGGCCAACGTCAAGCCAACCCTCGAGGTTCGTTCTCGTCGCGTCGGTGGGGCGACATATCAGATCCCAACTGAGGTGGCCTCAGGTAGGGCACGAGCTCTTTCCATTCGCTGGCTAATCAATGCCGCGAGGGCGAGGGCAGAAAAGACGATGGAAGAAAGGTTGGCTGCGGAGCTTCTGGAGGCGTCATCCGGGAAGGGTGCTGCCGTCAAGAAAAAAGACGATACCCATAAAATGGCCGAAGCTAACAGAGCGTTCGCCCATTACAGATGGTGAGAGTAGGGGAGGCTAGGGGGATTTCATGAAGCGAACTACGCCGGTCGAACTCTATAGAAATATAGGGATTATGGCGCATATCGACGCCGGAAAGACGACGACGACCGAGAGAATTCTGTATTACACCGGAAAGTCCTACAAGATTGGTGAGGTTCACGAAGGGGCCGCCACGATGGATTGGATGGAGCAGGAGCAGGAGAGAGGTATTACGATCACCTCGGCCGCGACGACCTGCTTCTGGCGCGATCACAGGATCAACATTATCGATACCCCAGGTCACGTCGATTTCACGGTCGAGGTCGAGAGAAGTCTAAGGGTTCTGGATGGAGCCGTCACCGTTTTCGATGGAGTCGCCGGAGTCGAGCCTCAGTCAGAGACCGTCTGGCGTCAGGCCGATAGATACAAAGTCCCAAGGATTTGCTTCGTCAATAAGATGGACCGAATGGGCGCTAATTTCTATCGCTGTGTCGATATGATAGTCGAGAGATTGGGGGCGAGACCGGTCGTCATCGCTCTCCCAATCGGCGCGGAATCTGAATTTCGCGGGCTGATCGATCTCGTCGATATGAAGGCCTATGTATGGCACGACGAGGATTTAGGAGCCAAATATGACGTCGTGGAAATTCCGGAAAATTTACGGGCAGAGGCCGATCGCTATAGATCTCAGCTCCTCGATATCGTCGTCGAGCAGGATGATACCGCGATGGAGGCGTATCTCGAAGGGAAAGAAATTTGCTTGGATCTTATCAAGAAATGTATCCGAACCGGCACAATAAAAGGATCATTCGTTCCAGTTTTGTGCGGTTCAGCCTTCAAAAATAAAGGAGTTCAATACCTATTAGATGCCGTCGTCGATTACCTGCCATCTCCACTAGATATCGGGGATATTCACTGTGCCTTACTGGATGGATCAGAGGCCTTGAGGAGGCCAGATGATGCCGAGCCATTTTCTGGGTTGGCCTTTAAGATTATGACGGATCCATTCGTCGGGAGTATCACGTTCCTCAGGATTTATTCTGGAATTCTGGAATCTGGTACGAGTGTTTTGAATTCTGTGAAAGATAAGGTCGAGAGAATTGGGCGAATGCTTTTGATGCACGCCAATAACAGAGAAGATATCAAATACGCCGCGTCTGGAGATATAGTTGCCCTCTGTGGATTGAAGATGACGACGACCGGAGAGACTCTATGCTCTCAGACGAATCCGGTCGTCCTGGAAAAAATGGATTTTCCGGATCCAGTTATCGAGATTGCGATAGAGCCGTGTACGAAGGCGGATCAAGAGAAAATGGGAATTGCTTTGTCGAGGATGGCTTCAGAGGATCCGTCATGTAGGGTATCCTCCGATAATGAGAGCGGGCAGACCATAATAAAGGGAATGGGTGAGCTACACCTCGATATTAAGGTCGATATTCTAAGGCGTGAGCACAAGGTCGAGGCGAAGATCGGATCACCTCAGGTCGCCTACAGAGAGACGATTACTAAACGGAATGACATCGATTATACTCATAAAAAGCAAACTGGTGGAGCCGGGCAATTCGCGAGAATTAAAATAATTTTTGAGCCTCTGGAGCCTGGCTCTGGGTTCGTCTTCGAAAATAAGATCGTTGGAGGAGTTGTTCCAAAAGAGTATATTCCCGGCGTTGTAAAGGGGCTTCAATCGGCTTTGGATACCGGGGTCATCGCTGGATTCCCAATGATCGATTTTAAAGCGACTTTGGTTGATGGAGCATATCATGATGTCGATTCGAGCGTCCTGGCGTTCGAAATCGCTGCTCGAGCTGCCTTCAGAGAGGGAATCGGAAGGTGTTCTCCAAGATTATTGGAGCCGATTATGAAGGTATCGGTCGTAACTCCGGAGGACTATATGGGAGATATCATAGGTGATCTCAATAGTCGCAGGGGGCAAGTCTCCGGCATGGATCAGCTCGGGAATGCCAGGGAGATATCGGCGATGGTCCCGTTGGCCAATATGTTCGGTTATGTTAACGTGTTGAGATCAATGAGTCAAGGTAGGGCGCAGTTTTCGATGGTTTTTGACCACTATGATCAGGTTCCTCAGCAAATTGCTGATGAAATTAGGACGAAAGTGTCGTAGAATGGCGCGAAGTGTCGTGAAAGGTTTTTGAAAGAGATGGAGTAAAAAATGGCGAAGGAAAAATTTGAAAGGTCGAAGCCGCATTGTAATATCGGGACCATCGGGCACGTTGATCACGGGAAGACAACGTTAACTGCAGCCATAACGAAGGTCATGTCAGAACTCGGTAAGGCCAGCTTCCAAGCCTATGACGAAATAGATGGTGCTCCTGAAGAAAAAGCTAGAGGTATTACCATTTCCACGGCACACGTCGAGTATGAGACCGATAATCGGCATTACGCTCACGTCGATTGTCCAGGGCATGCTGACTATGTGAAAAATATGATTACTGGGGCCGCTCAAATGGATGGGGCGATCTTGGTAGTCTCGGCGGCGGATGGCCCGAAGCCACAAACGAGAGAGCATGTCTTGTTGGCTAGGCAGGTCGGTGTTCCGGCCCTCGTCGTATACCTCAATAAAATGGATCTAGTCGACGATCCAGAGCTCGTCGATTTGGTTGAAATGGAAGTGAGGGAATTGTTGAATTCGTATAATTTCCCTGGAGATGATATTCCAATCGTGCGCGGTGCTGCGATCGCGGCTCTGGAGGGTGGTGATGCGACTCTGGGCAAGGATTCCATCATGCAGCTGATGGATGCCGTTGATACCGCCATTCCTCAACCTCAAAGAGCGATCGATAAGCCGTTTCTTCTGCCGATCGAGGATGTATTTTCCATTTCTGGGCGTGGGACGGTCGTTACCGGGCGCGTCGAGAGGGGTGTCGTTAAGGTTGGTGAGGAAGTCGAGATAGTCGGGATTAGACCGACTCAGAAGACGACGGTTACTGGCGTCGAAATGTTTAGGAAGCTTTTGGATCAGGGAGAGGCCGGAGATAACATAGGAGCTCTTCTCCGCGGGACGAAGAGAGAAGAAGTCGAAAGAGGGCAGGTCCTAGCGGCCCCTGGATCTATAACTCCTCATACGACGTTCGAGGCGGAGGTCTATGTTTTGACGAAGGATGAAGGTGGTAGACACACCCCGTTCTTCGGAAATTATAGGCCTCAATTTTATTTTAGAACGACCGATGTGACGGGGACAGTGACATTACCGGCCGGAGTAGAGATGGTAATGCCAGGAGATAATGTCAAAATAAATGTCGAACTCATTTCTCCTATCGCGATGGAAGATAATCTGAGATTCGCTATTAGAGAGGGTGGCAGAACTGTCGGGGCTGGAGTCGTCTCCAAGATTATAAAATGATAAAGTTTTTCGGATTGTGGGGATGATTTCAAATGGAATATCGTAACATACGGATTAGATTGAAGGCTTACGATCACAGGTTGTTGGATCAATCCGTTAAGGAGATAGTCGATGCCGCGAAGAGGACTGGGGCATCGGTCGTTGGCCCCGTTCCACTGCCGGTAAAGATCGAGAGATTTACGGTGAATCGTTCTCCACACATCGATAAGGAATCGAGAGAACAGTTTGAAATCAGAACTCACAGACGGTTAATAGATATCAAGGATTGGTTGCCTCAAACTGTCGATGCCCTGATGAAGCTCGATTTGGCCGCTGGGGTCGATGTCGAGATTAAGTTATAGAAGGTGATTTTGTTATGAGAATAGGGTTAATCGCTGAAAAAATTGGGATGACTCAGTTGTTTGATGACAACGGTGTTCAAGTTCCAGTGACGGTTTTAAAGATCAGTCCTTGTACGGTTGTATCCCTTAAAACGAAAGATAAGGATGGATATGATGCCGTTCAGCTTGGCTCAAAAGAAGATAAAGAGAAGCATATTAATAAGCCACAACTGGGTTATTTTAAAAAGCTATCGTCGAAATTTTTTAGGATCTTAAAGGAATTCCGTGTTGATGATGTTTCGTCGTATAGCGTCGGAGATACATTTGGGGTGGATCATTTTTCTGGTGGGCAGCTAGTTGATGTTACTGGGATCAGTAAGGGAAAGGGTTTTGCCGGTGGAATGAAGAGACACGGGTTTGGTGGCCTAAGGGCTACTCACGGTGTCTCGATTGTTCACAGATGCCATGGATCCGTTGGGAATAGAACCCTGCCTGGTAGGGTATTTAAAGGTAAGCGGATGGCAGGGCATATGGGTGATCAGAGAGTGACGACCTTAAATTTGATGGTCCACTCTGTGGATAAAGAAAAGGAAGTGATTTTTGTTCGTGGCGCGGTCCCTGGGAGTAGTAGCCGGACCGTGATCATTAGAGATGCGATTAAAGGGAAGGTCGGCGCAGGATTGGGTAAGTAATATGAAGGTTATGATATTGAACGATAGAAATGAGCAATCTGGCGAGTTGGAGCTCTCTGATTATATTTTTGGGATACTGCCTCGCCGCGATATCCTGGCGAGGGTAGTTACCTGGCAGCTCGCCAAAAGGCGGAGTGGGAGCCACAATGTTAAGGGAAAATCAGATGTTCATGGCACGACCAGGAAATTCGTCCGTCAGAAGGGGAGCGGTGGTGCTCGCCATGGCTCCAGGAAGGCCGTCCAATTCAGGGGTGGAGGTGTCGTTTTTGGCCCCGTCAATAGGGATCATGGTTTCGATCTGCAGAAGAAAGTCAGGAAACTTGGCCTTCGGATGGCGTTATCCGCGAAGGCAAGGGAAGGGAAATTGGTAGTCGTTGATTCGTTGAATTATGATGAGCACGTCAAGACGAAGAGTTTTTTGTCCAGATTTTCTGATATGAAGGCTACATTATTCGTTGGTTCCGACAAAAATGAGAATGTCCTTAAGGCGTTGTCGAATATCATCGGTTATGACTATATTTCTCAGATCGGAGCCAACGTCTATGATATCATGAGGAAGGATAAATTGGTCATTTCTGTTGATGCGATTAAGAAACTGGAGGAGAGATTGGTATGAGCTCGAAGATAAGCGCTACTTCAGTTGATTATGATTTGATCAGATACCCCGTGATGACCGAGAAATCTACGAAGATTTTGAGTAATTCTAATGCCTATGTTTTTGTCGTCGAAAAGAGTGCCGATAAGCCCGGGATTAAAAGGGCCATCGAGAGGATTTTCGGTGTCAAAGTGAAATCAGTTAACACGATCGTAGTAAAAGGAAAAAAAAAGGTTTTTCGCGGCCGATTGGGAAGAAGATCGGATTTCAAGAAGGCGATTGTAAGGTTGGATGCCGGGGATAGGATTGATCTCGGAGTTGGAGTGTAGAGGGCGATGGGATTAAAACAATACAAGGCTATAACGACCTCTCAGAGGCAGCTAGTCGGGATCGATAGGTCTGGTCTTTGGAAAGGAAAGCCACTCAAGAAATTGACATCTGTTAAGCTAAACAGGGCGGGTCGTAATAATCATGGACATATTACGGTCTGGAATAGGGGTGGTGGTCACAAGCAGCGCTATAGGGTCATCGACTATTTACGTGATAAGAAGGATGTGAATGGAACTGTCGAGCGGATTGAATATGATCCGAATAGAAGTTCTTTCATTGCTCTGATCAAATATCCTGATGGCGAGAGCAGATATATCATAGCTCCACAAAAGCTGAAAGCTGGGGATGTGGTGATTTCATCTGATAGGGCCGATATAAAGCCCGGGAATACGATGCTCCTAAAAAACATTCCGATCGGTACGGTGGTTCATAATATAGAGCTTAAGATTGGGAAGGGGGCGCAGATGGCGCGTTCTGCCGGAGCCGGAGTACAGATTGTTGGTCGTGATGGAGCCTATGTCGTGTTGAGATTACCATCTGGAGAACAGCGATTGGTGAGTGGTGTTTGCCATGCGACGATTGGGGTCGTTTCAAATCCAGATCACCAAAATAGGAGTTATGGGAAGGCTGGCCGGAATAGGTGGCTTGGAAAGAGGCCGTGTGTTCGAGGGGTTGCCATGAATCCGATCGATCACCCGCATGGTGGTGGCGAAGGAAAAACTTCTGGTGGAAGACACCCGGTGACTCCGTGGGGTATTTCGACGAAGGGCAAAAAAACCCGTAGAAACAAACGGACGAGTCAGTATATAATATCGAAACGTAAGTAAGGAGAATTGGTAGAGTGCCGAGATCAGTTTGGAAGGGACCGTTTTTTGATCGGTATTTAGTGAAGAAGGCTGAGGCCGTCAGGGCATCCGGTAGATCGGATGTCGTGAAGATTTGGTCCAGACGTTCCACTATATTGCCGCAGTTTGTCGGTGTGACCTTTGGAGTTCATAATGGGAAGAAATTCATTCCCGTTTCGGTTTCAGAGAACATGGTAGGTCACAAGTTTGGGGAATTTGCTCCGACCAGAACGTATTACGGTCATGGCGCTGATAAGAAGGCTAAGAGATGATGGTTCAAAACGGATCAGCAAAGGCTGTATTAAGGAAAATTCGTGTCAGTCCGCAGAAATTGAATGTGGTTGCCTCTATGATCCGTGGGATGCATGTTATGAAGGCGGCCGATGTTTTGCTATATTCCAAGAAGAGGATTGCCAATGACGTCAGGAAGACTCTGATGTCGGCCGTCGCCAATGCTGAGAACAATCATGGATTGGATATTGGTGAGTTATATATCGATGAGGCGTACGTTGGTCATAGCATCAAGCTTCGCAGATTTCATCCTCGCGGGAGAGGTCGTGGTGGCGTGATAACGAAGCCGTTCAGTCATTTGACGATAATCGTTAAGCAGAAGGTTTGAGGGAGCATGGGACAAAAGGTTAACCCGGTTGGGTTGAGATTGGGGATATTGAGGACTTGGGAATCGAGGTGGTTCGCCGGAAAGGGGTATGCTGACCTCTTGTCGAAGGATATCGAGATTAGAGAGTATATCAGAAAGAACTACAGATCTGCTGGCATCGCGAGAGTTATCGTTGAAAGGCCGGCGAAGCAGGCCTGTGTCGAGATTTATGCGGCGAGACCGGGTGTCCTAATTGGAAAGGGCGGCAGTGATCTCGAAAAGTTGAAATCGAGGCTTTCGAAGCTGGCTGGGATGGACGTTGCGATCAATGTCGTCGGAGTCAGGAAGCCCGAATTGGATGCCTATTTGATAGCCGAAGGAATTGCTCATCAGATCGAAAAGCGCGTTTCATACAGAAGGGCGATGAAGAGGGCCATGCAGGCGGCGATGAAGCTGGGAGCCGCCGGGATTAGAGTCAATGTTTCCGGAAGGTTGAATGGGGCCGAGATCGCTAGGACTGAATGGTATCGAGAGGGTAGGGTACCGCTTCATACTCTGCGTTCTGACGTTGATTTCAGCGTCGGGGTGGCCAAGACCACTTACGGGACCTGCGGGATTAAGGTTTGGATATATAAAGGTGATTGCGAGGTAGGTGATTTTTTGTCGAGAGACAAGAAGGCATAGTTTTTGAGAGGTAGTGTGTTATGTTGTCCCCTAAGAAGACCAAGTTCAGGAAGGCCTTTAAAGGTAGGATCAAGGGTAACGCAATGTCTGGCGTCGACGTCAGTTTTGGGAGTTTTGGTTTGAAGGCCATCGAACCGGCTAGGATAACGGCGAGACAGATCGAAGCAGCCAGGAGGGCGATTTCCAGATATATAAAGAGGGCAGGGCGGGTCTGGATCCGCATCTTCCCGGATATACCGGTTTCGAAGAAGCCGGCCGAAGTTCGGATGGGAAGTGGCAAGGGAGCACCAGAGTTTTGGGTGTGTAGGGTCCATCCGGGGAAGGTGATGTTCGAATTAGACGGAGTTCCTGAGGATGTCGCTCAAGCTGCCTTCGAAATAGCCTCTGCCAAATTGCCGATTCGTACTAGATTTGTTAAGCGTGTTGTTTAAAGCGGGAGGATGGATGTATGAAATTTTCCGAATTATTACAGAAAGACAGCAGGGAGTTAGTGAAGATGTGCACTGACCTGCAGAGAGAACATTTCAACCTGAGATTCCTGATGAAGACTGGTCAGGATGTGAAGACTTCGGTGATTCGTTCTTGTAAGAAGAATATAGCGAGGGTGAAGACCCGTTTGAGCCAGCTGCAAAAGAGTTAAAAGGAGATATTGTTGCTATGCCTCGTCGAACTTTACAGGGAATCGTCGTCAGCGATAAATCAGACAAAACGGTTTCCGTTAGAGTGGAAAATCGGGTCATGCATCCGATATACAAGAAGTACGTGAAGGTGCATAAGAAATATGCGGCCCACGATGAATCCAATTCTTATAAGATTGGGGACGTCGTCAGGATCATAGAATCTCGTCCGATTTCGAAAACGAAAAAATGGATCGTGGATTCTAGAATTGAGTATGGAGGCTGACGATGATTCAAACTGAGTCTCGAATGAGTGTTGCAGATAATTCTGGTGCGAAAGAGGTTTTGTGCATCAAAGTCCTCGGTGGTTCGAAGAGGAGATACGCTGGTGTCGGTGACGTCATCGTCGTTTCCGTTAAAAGTGCGATCCCAAGAGGGAAGGTGAAAAAAGGCGATATTCATAAGGCTGTCATCGTGAGGACGAAGCAGCCGATTAGAAGAGTCGACGGGATGCAGATTGCCTTCGATAGGAATGCCGTCGTTTTGATCGATAAGCAAGGTGAGCCGATCGGGAGTCGTATTTTCGGACCGGTTACGAGGGAGCTGCGATCGGCTGGGTATATGAAGATTGTTTCGTTAGCTCCGGAGGTTTTATAAATCATGACGCAGCCGAAATTTAAGATCAAGAAGGGGGACCAGGTTCAGGTAATTACCGGGTCTCACCGAGGTAAGAGAGGGATCGTAAAGAAGGTTTTCCTTGACAAGGCTGCCGTGCTCGTCGAGAATGTCAACGTTGTCGTTAGAAATGTGAAGCCGGATTATAAGCATCCACAGGGGCCGTATAGCAAGGAGATGCCTATCCATATCTCGAATGTGTCCCTGATCGATCCTTCGATTGATGTTGCCGCTAAGGTTGGCTATCGATTGAATGAAGATGGAAAAAAGGTTCGGTACTTCAAAAAATCTGGGGCCGTTTTGTGAAAGGAAGAAGGTAGATTGGGAAATGAGTTTTACAAAGGATAGGTATTTTTCGGATCTAAGAGGAGCCCTGAAGAAGGAGCTCGGTTTGGCGAGCGATTTTACCGTCCCGAGGCTTGACAAGGTGGTCCTGAATTGCACTTCTTCTGAAGCTGCCCATGATGGGAAGGTTCTGCAGTGTATCGTGGATGAATTGACGGCGATATCGGGGCAGAAGCCGGTGGTAACCAAGGCCAAGAGATCGATCGCTGGATTTAAACTGAGAGAAGGCGCGAAACTGGGGGCTAAGGTTACCCTTCGGCGAGATCGGATGTATGAATTCATCGACAGGCTGGTATATATCGCGTTGCCTAAGGTCAGGGATTTTAGGGGGCTATCGAGTCGAGGATTTGATGGGAATGGGAATTTTTCCATGGGGATCAAAGAGCAGATAGTTTTTCCAGAGATAAACTATGATAGAATCGATAAGATCAGAGGATTTGATATTACGGTTTGCACGACGGCCCGTGATGACGGGTCTGCGTTGGCTTTGTTAAAAATTTTGAAATTTCCGTTTACGAGTTAGTTGGTGAAGGAAGGTTATGGCGAAAAAAAGTTCGATAGAAAACAACAATAGAAGGAAGAGGCTGGTTGCCAGCAAAAAGGCGACTCGTGATGCATTGAAGAAGGTTGTCCACGATAAGACTGTATCTCTCTCAGAGAGGATGACGGCCGTTCGTAGACTCGCCGAGATGCCGAGGAATTCATCGAAAGTTAGGGTTAGGAATAGATGTGTTTTGACCGGAAGGCCAAGAGGATATTACAGGAAATTTGGAATGTCGAGGATAGCTCTGAGGGAGCTGGCTTCGTGTGGATTTCTTCCGGGCGTGGTTAAGGCGAGTTGGTGATGGAAATGGAGAGGTGTTGCAATGAGCGTCGTTGACTCGATTAGCGATCTGATAGCCAGGATAAGGAATGCCCAGATGGCTCGGAAGGTGGTGGTTGAGTCACCCATGTCGAAGGGGCGAGAGGCCTTGCTGAAGGTTCTCATGAATGAGGGATATATCAGGGGTTATACCGTCGTCAACTGCCCAGAAACCGGATTTAATAAGCTTCGTGTTGAATTAAAATATTTTGATGGGAAGCCGGTTATTTGTGAGATAAAGAGGGTTTCCAAGCCAGGGCGAAGGGTATATTCTTCTATCAAAGACCTTCAGTTCGTAAAGAATGGATTGGGTATTAATATCCTATCGACCGATAGAGGGGTTATGTCCGACGTAGAGGCGAGGAAGCTTTCCCTCGGTGGTGAGGTTTTATGTTCTGTTTTCTAAGGATTAGAAGATATGTCTAGAGTTGGTAAAAACAGTATCCGAATTCCCGATGGAGTTAGCGTCGCCCTGAATGGTAATGTATTATCGATAAAGAAGGGAGGAATTGAGGAAGTTTATAATGTCCCGGAGTGTCTTAAGGTAGAGCGAACGGATGATGGCATCGTTTTGGCTCCTCTGAATTCTGCCCAGGTGACTCGCGCCCTTTGGGGGACCTCGCAGCGGAATGTGAGCAATATAGTGGTCGGTCTATCCGAAGGATTCAAGACCGAGTTAGAAATGGTTGGAGTTGGATACAAGGCGGCCGTTAGTGGCAGTAAATTAACGATGCAGCTCGGATTTAGCCACGATATAGTGTATGATATTCCGGGTGGCATTTCGATTGCTTGTCCGAAGCCGACGACGATCGTCGTTAGTGGACACTGTAAAAAGCAGGTCGGAGATGTCGTGGCAGTTTTGAGGGGATACCGGCCGCCGGAGCCGTATAAGGGCAAGGGAGTGATGAAGGTCGGAGAGTTTGTGTATCGGAAGGAAGGGAAGAAGAAATAATATGAAGACATCTGATCAATTGAGACAAATTCGGAAATCTCGGCAGCGTTTTAAGATCTCGAAGACCATAGACGGTCGCTGCAGGCTGTTGGTCCACAGGACGAACAATAATATGTACGCTCAGATCTTGGATGAGGCCGGGCAAAAGACGATCATCCACGTTTCGACGTTATCGAAGGAAATTAAAGATAATATCAAAAATGGCGGCAACAAAGAGGCGGCGGCGTGTGTCGGAAAGATGATTGCCGTCAAGGCTAAAGAGAAAAATATTACGAATGTTGTATTCGATAGGTCCGGATTCCTGTATCATGGACGGGTTAAGGTTCTCGCTGATAGTGCGAGAGAGAATGGATTGAATTTCTAGGTGATAGGGTAGGATTGATATGGCTCGACCGAACGAAAATAGGAGAAATAGCGAGGCCCAGGAGCATCTGATTGAAAAATTGGTCAGTGTTCGGCGCGTGACGAAGGTCGTCAAGGGCGGTAAGAATATGCGTTTTTCTGCTCTCGTCGTCGTCGGAGATGGTAAGGGTCGTGTAGGATATGCCTCCGCCAAAGCCAGGGAAGTTCCGGATGCCGTGAAAAAAGCCAGCGAAAAAGCAAAGAAGTCGATGATGAGGGTTTCACTGAAAGAGGGGCGGACCATTCGTCATGATTCTTCAGCGAGGATTGGGGCTGGACATGTTTTCCTGAGGATGGCTCCTTCCGGGACTGGAGTTATCGCCGGTGGGCCAATGAGGGCCGTTTTTGAAGCTCTGGGAGTTCAGGATATCGTGAGCAAATCGGTTGGATCCGGGAACTATCATAATATGGTGCGTGCGACGTTCGTTGCTCTGCGCGGAGTTGTTCCGCCGAAGCAGATCGCCGCCAAGCTCGACAAGAAGTTAGTCGAGATATTAGGGAGAAGATCAGCGGGGCGGCAGAATAGGGCGGCGCCCGATGGAGGTGCTGAATGACTGATAAGACTGTAAAAACGTCCGAAGGGAGCATAAGAATCAGGCAGGTAGGAAGCGCGATTAGGCGGAATGGAAAGCAGGCTCTGCACCTGAAAGCTCTCGGTCTTCGAGGAATTGGATCCGAGAAGGAATTGATCCTTAACAATTCGATCCTAGGATTGATAAATAAAGTTCGTCATATGGTTAAGATTATTTGAAGGGTGAGATACTATGTCTGATGGGCTGAAGTTGAACAATATACGGGATAATAACAAGGCCCGTCGTGGTATCAAACTTCTCGGAAGGGGTATCGGATCTGGCCTCGGCAAGACATCCGGAAGGGGTGGAAAGGGCCAGACGGCTAGATCAGGCTGCAGCCTGAATGGATTCGAGGGAGGGCAGACCCCTCTGTATAGGCGCCTCCCTAAGAGAGGATTCGTTAATATTCACAGACAGAAACTATATGAGTTGGATTTTTTCAAGATAAATAGAATTGTAAAGAACGGTTTATTGAGTAAAGATTCGGTAATCGATAGAAGTTTTTTGGTAAAGATAGGTTATATGCCGTCACATATCACTGGGGTTTCTCTGATCGCGAATGGACGGGCTGAATCCCCTGTGAAGGTGGCCGTGACGAGAGCTAGCGCGAAGGCTAGGAGTATGTTGAATGAGATTGGCGGAGCGTTGGTAATAGATTGATAGGGATGGCATGGCGTCAGCGATAGAGCATTTAGCTAAAAATTTCAGTTTTTCATCTTTTAAGAAAGCTGAAGATCTGAAGAAGCGTATTTGGTTCACCATCTTTATCCTGATTATCTACCGCCTGGGGACTTATATCCCTCTCCCCAACATAAATCCAGAAGTTGTCGCTGAATTTACGAGGAGCCATTCTGGTGGGATTCTCGGGATTTTGGATTTGTATTCTGGTGGTGCTATTGGTCGTATGACCATTTTTTCACTCAACATTATGCCGTACATATCGGCTAGTATTATCGTTCAGCTCTTAACCTCTATGTCTCCGCAGTTGGAGGCCTTGAAGAAGGAGGGAGAGCCTGGACGAAGAAAAATCAATCAGTATACTAGGTATGGGACGGTCGCCCTGGCATTGGCTCAGGGTTACGGTGTGGCCGTAGGTCTCGAGAGGATGGTGGGGCATGCCGGGGGAGCTGTCCTCGACCCAGGATTCCTATTTAGATTCACGACGATGACCAGCCTGACGGGGGGTACTCTTTTCATCATGTGGTTGGGTGAGCAGATTTCAACGAGAGGTCTCGGGAATGGTTCGTCCATAATCATTTATTCCGGAATCGTCGCGAACTTGCCGAGTTCTTTGCTGAACACATTTGCGATGGGAAAACAGGGAGCCATTTCGATTATGTCCCTATTTGGCCTGTTGATAATGGTGGTCGCCGTCATTGCTTTCATCGTTTTCATGGAGAAGGCAAATAGGAGGATTCCTATTCAATACCCCAAGAGACAGACGATGGCTAATATGCCGGCTCAGCAACAGAGCTCTCATTTGCCATTGAAATTGAATAATGCCGGGGTAATTCCTCCAATTTTTGCATCGTGTATTCTATTGTTGCCGATGACGGTCGTCAGCTTCGGGGCCGTCGATCAGGATTCTTTCTTAGGTTCTTTTTCTAGGTTTTTTAATCATGGGCAGCCCCTTTACCTGGCATGCTTGGCAATCGCCATCGTGTTTTTTGCATTTTTTTACACGGCGATTATGTTTAATCCGAAGGACACGGCAGATAATTTGAAGAAATCTGGGAGTTATATTCCAGGGATAAGACCGGGAGATGCTACATCTGATTATATCGATAACATCCTTCTACGTTTGACGACGATAGGAGCTATATATTTGTGTGTGATATGCCTTCTTCCGGAGTTTATATTATTGAAGATTTCTTTGCCGTTCTATTTTGGAGGAACGAGTCTTTTGATTGTCGTTAATGTGTCGATCGATACGGTTGCCCAATTCCAATCTCACTTGATAGCCCAGCAATATGAGGGATTATTCAAGAGAGGGCGGAGCAGGGGGATCCTATAAAATGTGGGTAGTTTTTATCGGAGCTCCTGGATGCGGAAAGGGAACTCAGGCCGGTTTTCTGTCGGGTAGCCATGGTTTTACTGTGATCTCGGTTGGAGATATCCTACGAAACAACAAGGAGACCCTGGTGGCCGATGATGGACGGACTGTCGGAGAAATCATTTCGACTGGGTCTTTGCTACCGGATAGCGTCATCGTAAGTCTCGTCAATAGTGAGCTCGAGAAGACCGAGCATGTTGGAGAGAGTGACATCCTATTCGATGGGGTGCCCAGAACGGTTAAACAGGCCGAGGCCCTCAGTGAGTTGGCTGCTGCTTTCGGAGCGAAAATCGATTACGTCCTGGATTTTGAGGTAAATCACGACCTGATTACCAAGAGAATTCTGGGTAGATTCGAGTGTTCCGGGTGTGGTATGATATACAACGATTTTTTCTCGACGACTAGGGTTGACGGAGTGTGTGACGCTTGTGGCGGGAAGGAGTTCTATAGAAGGTCGGATGATAATGAGGAGTCTCTGAAAAGGAGGTTGTCGGAGTATAACGCTAAGACGTTGCCTCTGATCGGATTCTATGATGAGCGGTCTTTGTTACATAGAATTGATGCGTCTCGGTCAGTCGATGACGTGAGGTCCGGTATAGAGACGGTTCTGAAGTTAGTGGAAAGAAAAAGTAAGGAGGAGAGATAGGTCGTGGCTCGTATTGCTGGAGTTAATATTCCGACTCAAAAGAGGGCCGTCATCGGTTTGACATATATTTTCGGTATCGGGTCGTATAATGCGAAGTGTATTATCGAGAAGGCTGGAATACCGCTGACGAGGCGGGTTTTTGACTTAACGGATGCTGAGATTCTGAAAATAAGAGAAATTATCGATAGAGACTATAAGGTTGAGGGAGATCTCAGGCGTCAGATCTCCATGAACATTAAGAGGGTAACCGATCTCGGTTGCTATAGGGGGCTACGCCACAGGAAGGGACTACCAGTCAGGGGACAGAGGACCCATACGAACGCCAGAACTAGGAAAGGGAAGGCCGTTCCGATAGCCGGAAAGAAGATGGCGACTAGGTAGTTGATTTTTTTTTGAGGAGATGAGAAAGGAATATCTATGGTGCAGAAGGCGGTAAGTAGGGTCAAGCGCAGCGAGCGTAAGAATATTGTGAGTGCAGTCGTTCATATTAATGCTACTTTTAATAACACGATAATCACCATAACGGATGAAGGAGGTAATACGATTTCATTCGGTTCTGGCGGAGTCGTTGGATTTAAGGGAGCGAGGAAATCGACGCCGTATGCTGCACAACTTGCCGCAGAGGATGCCGCCAGGAAGGCGGCCGAACATGGAGTTAAAAATGTTCGGGTTGTGGTGAGGGGGCCTGGTGCTGGCCGGGAAACGGCGATAAGGTCTCTGCAGTCTGTTGGTTTCATTGTGACCTCAATTTCTGATGTTACTCCTTTGCCGCATAATGGATGTAGACCGCCTAAAGCCCGAAGAAATTAGTTTGTTTTTTAAGAGTTTGTGGAGTCATTTTAAGTGAATACTTGGCAATCACTGATAAAACCTGGGAAGGTCGATGTAAAATACCGCGATCCTCTTTTGAGAGACGGAGTTATTGTTATCGAGCCGTTGGAGAGGGGGTTCGGGACGACTATTGGTAATGCTCTTCGTCGGATTTTGCTGTCATCAATAAGTGGAACGGCCGTTACTTCCGTCAAAATTGATGGGGTGACTCATGAATTTTCCACGATTCCTGGAGTTCTGGAGGATGTCGCTGAGATAATCCTCAACCTTAAATCTCTGAGACTGAAGCTGTATTCTGATAAGGTCAGGAAGGTGGTGATCTCTGCCACTGGCCCGAAGATCGTTCGCGCTTCAGATATCAATTGCACGGCCGACGTTGATGTGATGGATCCTGATCATGTGATCTGTTCGATTGAGGCTGGTGCATCGCTCAATATGGAACTAACCGTTAAAAATGGCAGGGGTTATGTTCAGGCGGTGCATCACGAGGACAAAAGTAACATCATCGGTCTTATGTCGATTGATTCTATTTTTAGTCCAGTGCGTCTCGTCGATTTTAATGTTGAGCAGACGAGGGTAGGGCAGAGGACTGACTACGATAAATTAATATTACGAATCAAGACCGATGGCTCGATTCGCCCGGATGATGCGTTTGGTCAAGCCAGTGCGATTTTGAGGGATCATTTTTCTGGGTTCGTGAATTTTGATGAGCATCAGGTTTATGAGCCGAGAGAAGAGAACGATGAAATGCCATTCAACAAAAATTTGCTGAAGAAGGTTGATGAACTCGAGCTTTCAGTTAGATCTGCGAATTGCCTGAAAAATGAGAATATTTTCTACATAGGGGATTTGATCCAGAGGACTGAAAGTGATATGCTGAGAACGCCTAACTTTGGGCGAAAGTCGTTGAACGAGATTAAGGAATTATTGGCCGGTATGGAGCTATCGTTCGGGACGGTCGTCGATGGGTGGCCTCCGGAGAATATAGATGAGATGGCCAGAAAATTTGATGACCAGTACGGTTAGTTATTTGGAGTGTAGCTGTTATGAGACATGGATTTGCGAATCGCAGGCTGAATCGGACGAGCTCACATAGGAAGGCTATGTTTAAGGCTCTGTCGTGCTCATTGCTGAGGCATGAGCAGATTAAGACGACCCTTCCGAAGGCGAAGGAGTTGCGTCCGATCGTCGAGAAGCTCATTACGCTCGCCAGGAAGAATACGCTGCATGCCAGGAGGTTGGCCCTATCGATGTTGCAGAGCAACGATGTCGTTAGGAAGCTGTTTGACGATATAGCTCCGAGATTTAAGGAGCGGCCCGGTGGATATCTTAGGATCATGAAATCTGGATTTCGGTATGGAGATGCGGCACCGATGGCGGTTATTGAGCTCGTCGATCGGAGGGTTTTTACGGAAAATCGCCCAGAGGAGCATTCAGAATCTGATAAATGAAAGGTTTATTACTGTTCTTTTTTATCGTGTTGTTGGGGTTCACGGCTTGCGAGAAGGTCGTCGTCAACAGGGGATACGTCGTCCAGCTGGCCGATTTTAGTAAGATAGTCGTCGGCAAGGATACGGCTAGATCCGTATTCTCTCGGTTTGGATCGCCGACGATGAGATCCTCGGTGAAGGCGGATAACGGAGAATATAGCTGGTATTACGTCTCGAAGAGAATGGAGAAGGATGGCTTCTTGGATCCGAAGGTCATCGATCAGAAGACGATGGTCATTACCTTCGGGGCCGATGGGATCGTACGTTCGGTCAGAGAGAGCACTTACGAACGGCCGGTTTCGGTCGTTACGGAGAAAACGAAGACTGAGGGTAAGACGAAGGGGGTCGTCAGTGAGACCTTCGGAGGTCTCGGAAAATATATGAATCGATATCTGGATAAAGGAAAGTAACCAGGTCGTGAAATACAGATACAATCTGAAGGATTTGAAGGAGATGGCCGAGGAGTTGGCGGCGAATACCGATCCTCCGTTTTCCTTCTTTTTAAATGGGGAGGTTGGTACCGGTAAGACAACTTTCTCTCAGTTTTTTATTCGTTCCATTTTAATCGACAAAAATCAGCACATTACGAGCCCGACTTTCAATATTATCCAGATATATGAGACCATAAAGGGTCCGGTCTGGCACGTCGATCTATACCGAATTAGAGATGCCGAAGAGATAAATGATCTTGGGTTATTCGAGGCGATGAGTGAATTTATCTGTTTAATAGAGTGGCCGGATTTGCTCAGAGATAATAGAACATCTTACCGTGAGATTCAATTTGATCCAGACTAGACATCATTTTTTTAGAATCCCAGTGCTATACTCTCCCAAACCTATAAAAAGAACGACGAGCTTTATGTTTCCTAAACAATCCGGTACACAAAGCTACTATTCCAACCCCAGCGGCTGCTACTCCCGTTACCTTTATTAACGCTCTATACCTCTCTATCTTATTCTTCATACCCGTTACATAGGCATCGAGAGAATTGACTATATCTTCTGGTTTATATG
>JAISBC010000060.1 GCA_031266385.1 Holosporales bacterium | reverse complement strand
AAACTATCCTACCTAAAGCTCAGAAGAGATAAGAAAATATGATTAACTATGAATTCTTCGTAAGAATTCTCTAAGTACAAACGTCCCGGAAGACTACTTAAGCTTGACCTAAGGAGTATATTCTTTATGTAATTAATATGAGGACGGGATTACAACCCGAGGAGTCAGAGTCTCTCATCATAGATTCAGCAGAGAATCAGAGTCAGTACCTGGATCAGTACATGACTTTGATCTCTTGAAGAGTCTTATGGTATACAAGATGTTCATAAGGAATCGGAGTATCCATAAACGTAATAAGGTTTAATGATAAGTTTAAGATCATAGCTGGGATAGTTAACCTGAAGAGTGGTTTTGGGTTCGCATGAATCGATAGAAGATCTAGGAGGAGAGGTTGGGGAGGTCTATCCTGTATGATGATTTAGGACTTCTGCAACAGGTCTTATGTTTCCTTGTCCAGATCATTTCCTTTACCAATATAACAAGCGGTCGCCCTGTTCGCCGAACAGATATCGTAATGATTCATTCGTGAACGCCAGCCGTCTCTTGAATCTCTCGGAGATTTCCTTCATGGTCTGCTCGAAGATCTGTGGTCCAAACTGTTCTTTGAGCACCTCGATTACTGCCGCGAGTTTCTTCGGCAATTCTTTACCCGATCCGATGAGATTCATCATAGAGTTGGCCTGATTTTTATCTCCGTCCGTGAGCAAGGTAACGGCGTTTAGTAACGATTCGATAGCAAAATCCACGGCCTGGTCTTGTGGCGTTTCAGTCCGCTCGGCGCGGTGCACCGCGGCAAGGGTGGGCCCATCCCCTGCTCTGCTTCCAGATATCGCCCCCGGTGCCACAGTCTGATTTGGAGAATTATTCCCGACCTGGTGATTCGTGGGAGGATTCTGCGCTGTCCTTTGAGCTACCTGAGGATTTTCCGCTGCTACCGGGCGCGACTGAGCTGGCGCCACTTGAGGACGCTGTGCTACCTGAGGACGTGGAGCAGCTACTGGCCTGGACTGAGGACTTTGCGCTACTTGAGGACTTTGAGATGCTACTGTCCTGGGCTGAGCTGTAACCACGCGAGGGCGTTGTGCTACCTGAGGATTTACCGCTGCTACCGGGCGCAGCTGAGCTGTAACCACTTGAGGACGCTGAACTACTGGAGGATTTGGAGCGGCTACTGGCCTGGACTGAGGGTGTTGTGGAACTGGAAGATTTGGAGCAGCTGCCGGGCGCGGCTGAGCTGTAACCACTTGAGGACGCTGGACTACTGGAGGATTCGTTGTAGCTGTTGGCCTGGGCTGAGCTGGCGCCACTTGAGGGCGTTGCGCTACCTGAGGACTTGGAGCTGCCGAGGGCCGAGTCTGTGGGCGTTGTGTTGCTGGAGGATTTGTTGGTGGTGCTGGCCGAGGCTGAGGACCCTGGGCTACTGGCGGACTTGTTGGTGCTGTGGGACGAGGTTGAGTCATCCTGGGTTGCGGATTATCGAGTGTCTGGGGTGGTAGGACGCTCCGATTCCCTCTCTGGCGACCTCTTCTATCCTCAACCGGAGTAACCTCTTCGCGGCGGGGCATCTGAACTGATCTAACTTCTGGCCTCTTCCGCGGATGCTGTTGTGTCCCTGGTTTGTCCAATCTACCGGGACTAAGCGCCCGCTGCCTCTGAGGAACTGGAGCCACCGGGATTGGGGCTGGGTCTGGCCTACGGTATGGTGGCTGCTCGACCGGCCCTAATCCTCTGTTAGGATTCTGCTCAATCCGGATCATTGGCTGTGTTCTAGGCGGGGCCGGTGAAGATATTGGAGATTGTTGAGAAATTTTTGTTGGATTCTGCCAGATCGCTTGTGGGTAATCGGGCTGTTGGGAATTTGAAAAATCTGCCAATGAATAAATTTGCCATCCCTGACTCGGATCCTGAATCTCTTCCTCATATTCTTCTTCAATAAATTCTGATTCCTGATCCTCGGGAGGTAATTCGTCGAATGCCTGAGCTTCCGGCTGGATAATTTCGGCCTCTTCTTCGGGGGGCGGAGGCATGGCGAGGATGGCTTCCTCTTGCTTTTTGACGACGGCCGCTAACTTCACCATGCCATTAATCAACGTCTTATTCCTCTCGAGCGTCTCTGTTAATTTCGTCTTGAGAGAATCGATGATGAAGAAATTGGTCAGCTCGGCCTTTCTATTGGCTGCCAAAGTTTGTGCATACTCGGCCTTAATACGCTGAATAACCTGAGCAGCTTTTTGCAGTTTTTCTTTATATTGGGCGGCCATTGCCTGGCTAGCCAGGGCTATCCTTTTCTGTTGGTCGACCGCCGCTTGGAGCCGTGTTTTCATGTCATCGATTGCATGGAGATGCTTTCTCTCCATCTCTCTATTCTTACTCAAAATTTCGAGAAATTCTTGCTTTTCGTTATTCATTTTCAGAGTCATTGCAGATTCTGCATTCTGTTTGTCGATGGCCTTTTGCTTCGACAGAATGATGAGTTGTTTTAACTTATCCTTAAGCTCTTTGATTTCGGTTTTGAGGAGGTCGATGGTCATCATATTGCCTAGTTCAACCGAATTCATACTGGCATCCTGTTTTTCTTGTTCCGTAACCAAATTGTTGACGACTATGTTGCTTTGATTCAGTTTTTGGGCGATTTCAACTATCTTCTCATCTAATATTTTCTTTTCTTGTTCCAATCTCGTGCTGAGGGCAGTTCTCTCAGCCAGCATATCCTCCTCGATCTTTTTCCTCGATTGCTCGGCCTCACTAATCCTCGACTGCAGGATTTCAACCTCACTTTCTTTGTTAACTATTTCTGATTTGGTCATTGCAATTGCGGCCTGTAATTCAGTTATTTGTGCATTAGCATTCGCCTCGGCCTCCATTTTTTCCTTCTGTAGTTGTTCGACCTGCTCTTGAGCCGCCGTCAGCTTGGTTTTGGCATCTGCCTCAAACTTAGTCTTAGAATCCTGCAGTTTTTTACGATCTTCTACTGCATTTTTAAAGTCGGCCTCAAGCTTTTTGTATTTTGCATCGAGAGTCGTTACAGATGAATTCAATTGATTTATTTTAGTACCGGATGCCAGATCTGCATCCTTTTTTTCTTTTTGAATTTTAGTAAGATTTTCCATGGCATCTTTCAGCTTGGAACTGAGGCCCGCTTCAACATTTACCTTATCGGCTCGTAAATTTTTTGATTCTTCCATGGCATTTTTATAATCATTTTCAAGTTTCCTCTTGTCGGCATCCAGCCTACTGTTATCGGCAAGCAAATTCGAAAGCTTACTTTCATTTTCTCGGCGTTTATCGGCGTTATCCTGGTTGATTTTACTTAATTCATTAATCTGACTTTCTCTAACCTTTACCTGATTCTGCCAGTAATCTTCTCTACTTCTTGATTCATTATTTAATCTTGCCAGTTCTGCTTTATACGCATTCATCGACATATAGGCATACGATTCATTCGTCAGGAAAAGTATGAGCGAAAAAAAAGCGACACCGATCTTCGATATATATAGAAAAATATAATCAAGAGGCCGCTTTTTTGCGAAGCGCAGCGTCATTCAGCACATTAGTTGACAAAATACAATCAATGTCAGACTAACAAAGCACGATTAAATTTCAGTAAATACGCAGATAAATTATTTTTATTTTACAGCCAATAGATCCATTGCACGAATTGATGAAGTATCTTCAAGGACAAGAAACTGCCTTGCAAAATTCAATGAAGTCTTCATTTCTAGACCTTAGCAGAGTCCTCTTGGAGATATCTTTGCGTTGATGGATATGATCCAAGAAATTATCTCCATCGTTTAAGATAATAACGGTAGCGCCGTTCTGGCTGATTCTTTGGGGATTTTTTGAGACGGATGAGTTGTATATGGGAGTGGCGGTATTGTACTAGGTTTTGAGTAACACCAATAGATTGTATGGCTTTCAATTTTTGTTTGGTTTATCATGTTCTGATGGATTACCTTCTCAGCTATCTCAAGAAAATGGGTTCCTTTTTATCAGGTTTGTTCGTTTCTCACAATTCTAAAACAATAAAGAAATACGAAAAAATAGTCCGCATTATCAACGGATTTGAGGCATCTGTCTCGGCCCTCTCCGACGATGAACTAGCGAATAAAACGATCGAATTCCGCGCCTCATTAAGCAACGGAAAATCTTTAGACGATATTTTACCGGAGGCATTCGCCGTCGTCCGAGAGGCCGCGAAGAGAGTCCTCGGGATGCGGCATTTCGATGTCCAGATGATCGGAGGTATCGCCCTTCATCATGGGCAGATCGCCGAGATGAAAACTGGTGAAGGAAAAACACTCGTCGCAACTCTTCCGGTGTATCTCAATGCCCTCTCCGGAAAGGGGGTACACGTCGTCACGGTCAATGACTATCTCGCGAAAAGGGATGCCGCTTGGATGGGGAAAATTTACGAATTCCTCGGGCTCTCGGTATCGACAATTATTAGCGGCCTTCCAGATGACAGTAAGAAAGCCGCCTACCAGGCCGATATATCGTACGGAACCAATCATGAATTCGGGTTCGATTATCTGAGGGATAATCTGAAATTTTCAGAATCAGAAATGGTGATGCGCCCGTTTAATTTCGCCGTCATCGATGAGGTCGATAGCATCTTGATCGACGAGGCGAGGACTCCACTAATCATATCGGGGGCCGATGATGGGGCTTCTCAACTGTATGTCGCCGTCGATGCCGTTCTCCGGAAGATCTCGACTGAAGATTTCGAGAAGGATGAAAAAAGCCGCGTCGTTACCCTGACGGATGATGGCGTCGAGAAGGTTGAAGCCGGTCTGGCGGAGCTGAATCTCCTGGCCCCAGGGACTGGTCTCTATGATCCGAGCAATATCAGCATCGTCTATCATGTTAATTGCGCCCTCCGAGCCCACAAAGTTTTTACTCGAGATGTCGATTATATGGTGCGAGATGGCCAGGTCGTCATCATCGACGAATTCACGGGTCGTGTGATGGAAGGTCGGCGGTATTCTGAAGGGCTTCATCAAGCCCTCGAGGCCAAGGAAAAGGTTCAGGTCCAAACCGAGAGTGTCACCGTCGCGACGATATCGTATCAGAATCTATTTAGGATGTACCCCAAGCTGGCCGGTATGACCGGCACCGCCATGACCGAAGAAGCGGAATTTGAAGAAATTTATAAACTCAAGGTAGTGAGTGTTCCATCGCATAAGCCCGTCATTCGAATCGATCACGATGATTCAATTTACCTCTCGATGGAGGAGAAAGATCGCGCCGTCATCGCCCTCATTAAGGATTGTGTCGAGAGGAATCAACCAGTCCTCGTCGGGACGACCAGTCTCGAGCGCTCAGAATATATTTCACGATTGTTGATGGCCGAGAAAATCCAGCACAACGTCCTCAATGCCAAACAACACGAAAGAGAGGCCTATGTCGTGGCCGAAGCCGGCACCCCCGGAACGGTCACGATCGCGACGAACATGGCCGGACGAGGCACAGATATCAAGCTCGGTGGATCCCTCGAGATGCGCGTCGAGCAGGAATGTGCCGATATCATCGATCCCATCGAGCGTGAGAAGAAGATACAGGAGATAAAGGCGGAAATTGAGAGAGATCAGGAAATCGTCGTCAAGGCCGGCGGATTATTCGTGATCGGAACCGAGCGAAATGAAAGTAGGAGGATAGATAACCAGTTGAGAGGAAGGTCTGGAAGACAAGGTGACCCCGGAGCCTCGAAATATTTCCTTTCTCTGGAAGATGATTTGATTCGCCGTTTTGGATCTCCGAATTTCGCCAAAACGCTGCAGAAAATGGGAGTCCAGAAAGATGAAGATCTAACTCATCGTTGGATTTCGAAGGCTATCGAAAAGGCTCAACAAAGGGTCGAGGCCTATAATTTCGACATCAGAAAACAGCTATTGAGATTTGATGACGTCATGAATGACCAGAGGAAGATTATTTATGAGCAACGTCGAACCCTCATGAATTCTGATGATGTATCCGATTTTATTAAGACCATGATTTACAATGTTATCGATGATCTCATCATGGTGGATTCTCAGAATGAGTTGGCACCATCCGAATGGAACTGGGATCACATGGACGAAACGATGAAGACCGTTTTCGGCATTGATATCCCCCGTGAGGAACTTGCCTCCAATTCTCAAACGAGTCGTGATAGTTTGCGTCAGAAACTGGATGATCTAGCCATCGAGGCCTACGATGAAAAGCACAAGAGATACAGCCCCCTAATAATGAAATACTATGAAAAGGATGCTGCTCTCAGGGTGCTGGATCACGGCTGGAGAACTCATCTCGTAGTTCTCGAACATTTAAGACGTGGGATAAACCTAAGATCATATGCTCAAAAAAATCCGCTCAATGAATATAAATTCGAGGCTTTCAATATTTTCCAGGAAATGCTGAGAAAAGTACAAATCGATGCTTTAAGGCAGATCTTTGGCTTTGCCATTGCTCAACCTGAGAATACCACCATTCCAGGTGCTAATTATCAATACCTCGACGAAGATGATTCATCAGAATCTGATGAGCTTCAATCGATCAATACTCCATACAATACGACCATCATCTCGAGGAATGCGGAGTGTTACTGTGGCTCCGGAAAAAGATATAAGCATTGTCACGGCGCCCTGACTAACGTAAAATTCACGACACAAGATGCGAGTATTGCTCAATCAGAAGAAGTTATTAATGGCGAGAAGAAGCAAGGCGAAGAAGAAGCAGTCTAGGATCAAAAAATTCGCTATTGTAAGTCTGCTTGGAGTTGCTCTTTGTGGTGGAATTTATTTTACTCGCGATCGGATTATGGCCATCTTCTGGAGCTCTATAGATAATACCCTAAAGATCGCCGGCTTCACCGTTAAGTCGATTGATGTTCAGGTGATAAAAGATAGTCCAAATGGCTCCATTCCTTATGATACATCAACATTGATGAAATCATTAGGAATTTCCAAGGGAGATGGTATCTTTAAGCTTTCATCGCAACAGATCTATGAAAACATTATGATGGATTCCTCGATTAAATCTGCCATCGTCCGAAAAAAATTACCCAATGTCATTTCCATTACTATCTCTCTAAAAATCCCCATCGCCATATTCCAGCAGGAAACGCGGTTAGCATTAATCGATGAACATGGATCATTCATCAGAGATGTTACGGATAGCCCTCCCGATTATCCACTCGTCGTAGGGGAAGATGCTAATCTGTCCGCGAAAAGGATGCTCGATACCATCTCACAGTACGAAGAAATCCGCAAAGATTTAAAATCTTTGTCCTTTATTAGGAAGAGGAGATGGAATATCGAAGTCTCTGGTTTAAAGGTTATGCTGCCAGAAGTGGGAGTAGAGAAGGCTCTAGAGACCTTGACGATCCTAATGCGTCAACCGAACATTAACCGGAAAACCGTGAAGTGTATCGATCTCCGGGTTGCTGGGAATGTCATCATAAACGGGCTTAAGATCAATAAAAAGGCCGGAAAGAGAGCCCTGATATGAAAATTCTAAGATATACCGCAAAACGAATTTATCATATAATTTCTAGCATACATTCGTTGAATTTTGCGGATTTTTTGTGAATTTTACATCAACGATAGATGAGTTTTTAAGTTTTATATGCGAAATAGTGTGGAGTTGGCCACTCATTATATTCATCATGATAATCGGGATCTATTTTTCATTTAGGCTCGGAATTCTTCGATTTTCTGCCCTTAAATTATCGATGACATCTATCTTACATCATGAAGAAAGTGAAGGTGATATTTCGGTCTTCGCATCCCTTTGTACGGCCCTATCCTCGACGATAGGAACTGGAAATATCGTCGGAATTGCCGTCGCGATATCAATCGGCGGCCCTGGAGCACTTTTTTGGCTATGGATTTCTTCGATCTTCAGTTTAGCAATCAAATATGCTGAAGGACTACTATCGATAAAATACAGGAAAATAGGGCGAGATGGAAGAGTATCAGGAGGCCCGATGTATTATATCGAACTGGGATTAAAGGATCATCCGGTCTTCGCCAAAATCCTAGCCAAATCATTCGCCATTTTTGGGATTATTGTAACATTGCTCGGGACCGGAACTTTTGCCCAGAGCAATTCGATCGCGGTCGCTCTGCAATCATCATTCGGGATACCAATAGTATTATCGGCCATTCTGATCGGTCTCCTGACAACTCTCATCACATTCGGAGGATTAAGCCGCATCGCGGCCGTATCAGAAAAACTGGTCCCATTGATGGCCGTATTTTACGTAGGAGCAGCTATATTGGTCCTCCTCCTTAACATATCATCTATTCCGCATGCTTTTTCTATGATCTTTAGTGGAGCCTTTTCTACGGATTCAATTTTTGGTGGGGGAATTGCACATATAGTCAGTGTCGGGGTTAGACGCGGAATTTATTCTCACGAATCTGGGCTCGGCAGTTCGGCCATCGCCTCCGCGACCGCCCAGACCAATTCTCCTGCGAGGCAGGGATTCGTATCGATGTCGGGAGCAATTTTCAGCATTATCATCTGCACGATGACGAGCCTAGTCCTGATCCTGACGTGCGATGCTACCGGGCTTTTTAGCGGGACCTGTGAATTAAAGGGTGCGGCCTTAACATCTTGCGCCTTTGGTCATGGCCTGGGAATCATCCATATAGGAAAATACGTGGTCGATATCGGGATAAGCCTCTTCGCCTTTACGACGATTATTGGCTGGAATTATTATGGAGAAAAGTGCACGCAATACGTCTTTGGAGATGGTTGGATCACGGCCTTCAAGATATTGTACATCGCATGTGTTGCGGTTGGGCCATTTATTGGGATTAATACGATCCTCCTGATAGCCGATATTCTGACTGGATTTATGGCCTTGACAAATCTCATTGGAGTCGTAAAATTAAGGAAGGATGTGATCCAAGAAACATCAGATTTTTGGAAGTCACATCTGAGTCTCTGAGTGCCTAATCACATTAGCTTAAATAAGTTGGTTTTGCCTGGAACATTTTCAAGATCCTTTCGACGGAATGGCTTTTGGCAACGATGAGAAGTTTATCTCCGGGTTCTATCATCACATTCTTCGGCAAAAGGATGACCTCGTTATTCCTTGCGATCGCCGGTATGTGAGCCTCGTTTTTCACGACGATATCCCTAGTGAGAGTTCCGATCGTATAGCTATTATGGGGAATTTCGATGACCAATACCTCGACCTCACCATCCATGAACTCGATAATATTCTCGACTCCACCTTTCCTCAAATATCGCAGAATTTTTGAAATGGTAGCTAGCCTGGAATCGAGGATCGTATTAATTCCAAGGGTATACGGTAAATCCGCGTAGGAAGACTCATTCAGTACCGCCGAAACTCGTGTAGTTCCCAATTTTTTCGATAGCAAACAGGACAATACATTGGTTTTATCATCATCCGTCATGGAAATGACGAGCTCGGCCTCCCCGACTTTAGCGGCCTTTAAAACTTCAACCTTCAGCGGATCTCCATGAATGATTTCAACATCATTCAATTTCTCGGACAAAAACTCCGCCTGTTTGATATCTTTTTCGATGACCTTGATATTTAGATCAAGCTCAGTTTGCCGAAGGACGGAATCGATGATTCCGCTACACATCTCACCTCCACCGATTACGACGATTCGGCTTGTCCATTCCCCATCGTATCCGAATAATTTTAAGGCACCAACTGATTCGGATGCTCGACACGCGAAATAGACCTCATCCCCGGCCATGATGAGATCATCCTCGGTTGGTAATATCAAATTATCCTGCCCTCTCTTAATGCAGATAACGGCGATTTCCAAATCCTTCGCCATCGTCGCCAAGTATTTTAGGGTCATGTCAACGATCGGAGCCACTTTTTGGCAGACGATACCGATAACCTTGACCAAACCCCCCATACAATTGATGACGTCTATGGCTCCAGGGATCGATATGCTCCTCCTTACAATTTCTGAAATCTCGATCTCCGGGGAGACGACGACATCCAGCGGCAGCCTTCCGCGAACAAAAATTTCTCCATTCATGAAATAGGATCTTTTGCTGACACGAGCTATCCTCGTCTCGACACCGAACATGAAGTCCGATATTTGGCAGGCAGTAATATTAACTTCGTCGGATGAAGTAACTGCTATCACTGAGTCTGCCTCATCGATTCCGGCCTCCTTCAGTATATCAATATCCGCGGCATGTCCATAAATTGGCTTAACATCGAGGCGCTCGGATACTACCTTCAGAACTTCGGCGGAAGAATCAACGACGGATACATCGTTAGCATTCAGAGATAATTCTTTGGCCACACCAAAACCGATTCGCCCGGCTCCAAGCACGACAGCCCTCACTAATCACCTTCATCACGTAATAATTTTGGATCCGTAATGTTGAGGGCCTTGAGTTTTCTGTGCAGAGCCGACCTCTCCATTCCAACGAACTTTGATGTCTGAGAAATATTACCGGAGAATTTTTTCAATTGTTCGATAAAATATTTTTTTTCGAAGGCTTCTCTGGCCTCTCTAATAGACATCTCTGATACGGCAGAAATAAATGGAATTTCAGCTGTTTCGTGAGTTTTATTCCACATTATTTCGTTCGGCAATGAATCCACAGAAATCGATGAAATTTCATCGTCCGATGATATAGACATCGCCAAAACCCAATCGACTAGATTTTTTAGCTGCAGCTCATTCCCTGGCCAAGAATATGCCCTCAAAACTCCGATCGCTTCGTTCGAAAATTTCCTGGGGACAATATTATGTGCTCTGGCCGAGCGCTCCATGAAATGCTCCAAAAGGACTGGAATGTCTTCTTTCCTGGAGCTCAGTGGAGTTATCTTAATCGTATTCGCATTTAGTCTGCAAAATAATTCATCGCTGAAGTCACCATTTTTAATGAAGTGATCTATATTCAGCGGAAACCCAGAGATAATCCTGATTCCCAAATGAAGCCTCTCGGTGGATCCAATCCTGGAAAAAGAATCATCTTTAATAATCTTTAAAAATTTTAACTGAAAATCTGGAGAGGTTGAGGTTAGCTCATCGATGAAGAGGGTTCCACCATTAGCCTTTTCCAGCATCCCCTGTTGAATTTTAACGCCATCAGAGTCAACGATCTCTGAACCAAGGAGCTCACTCTCGAGCCTCCTAATCCCAAAGGATCGGCAATTTAAAACACTGAAAGGGCTCTTCGATCTGTTGGATAATCTGTGAATCTCTCGAGCGATGGTTTCCTTATCCGATCCATTCGGTCCCAAAATGACGCATCGTCCTCCAAGTTGAGCTATCTTTTCGATCGATTGGCGAACATTAACGGCATTCTGAGATTCTCCGGGAATAACCTCGGAATATCTGGCCTTTACTTTCAATTCTGCATTTTCCATCTGGAGCTTTGAGACTTCGATTGCCTTCTCTATGGACGTCAACAATCTATTCGAATCGAACGGCTTTTCTATGAAATCATGAGCTCCTCGTTTAATGGCGGTCACAGCCGTTTCGATCGTGCTATGGCCGCTCATCATGATAACCGGTACGTACTGATAATCCTTTTTTAAGAGCTCTAGAAGGCGTAGACCATCTCTGTCATTTTCTCCGAGCCATACGTCTATCACGACCAAATTGGGGCGTTTTTTCTGAATCATAGAGACGGCTTCAACATAATGTGAAGCCGTATCAGTTTCATAACCAATATCCGATAAAATTCCAGAGACGAGGTCGCGAATGTCGGCTTCATCATCGACTATGAGAATATTAAACGCCATCCTTTTCCTCTATGATGCTCTGATCGATATCATCTCGGTGATAGCAAGGCATTTCGATCGTGACTCGTGCTCCGGACAAATTTTCAGATCTTCCTAGGAATATATCTCCACCGTGATCATTTACTATTCGATAAACGATCGCGAGCCCCAGGCCACTTCCTGCCTCGCGAGTCGTATAATAGGGTTCCATCGCTCTTTCCATCGCCACTTCTGAAAACCCCGGGCCATCATCCTCGATTGTAATATACATCCTGTTGTTTTTTGTACGAAAAATTACCTTAATAATACCGATCGCTTCATCGGTATTCGATTTACTATTTTCCACGATAGCATTTATGGCGTTTTGCAGAATATTCATCATGACCTGATTTATTTGGCTCTGGTCAAAGTTACACAGAAAAGTCTGAGTTTCATAGTTTTGGATGAATGTGATTTCCTTGTGGGCATTCGATTGTATGAATACCACTTCTTTCAGAATCCTAACTATATCCGATTTTTCCATCTTGGGTGCCGGCATTCTCGCAAAATCGGAAAATTCTTTGACCAAATTTCCGATACAACTAACCTGCCTTATGATCGTATCGACACATGAATCGAATATCTCCGGAGAGGTCGTTATTTCCCTGCGATATCTATTTTTCAGGCGCTCGGCTGAAAGCTGGATTGGGGTTAGTGGATTTTTTATTTCGTGAGCAATTTTACGGGCAATATCTCTCCAGGCATTTTGCTTATTCGAAATTATTAATTGCTGTTTCTGTTGTTCGAGTTTAGATATCATATTATTGAATGTCAAAATCAGTGTATCCCACTCATTATTGAACTTCTTCGAGATGACTTGAGTATCATACGATCCCGATCCAACATTTTTGGTGGCAATTATCAACTTATTCACTGGCTTCAGGATCCAATTCGCGAATATTATACCAACGAAAATGGAAAGCAATAGCAGCAGTGTGGCGACCACGGAAAAGAATGCGATAAATGTAAACTTGAGACCGGTTCTTTGCGTTGCTAGATTCGAATATTCCATTACGGCTACCTTCGTCTTGTGCTTATGATCGAGGACGATTGGGTCGATTCCGGTCGATGCGATGAGATACACTCCGAGCTCGGAATTCACCATTTGTGCGGCCATGACACAAGATTCAGTTTCCCAAGAAAGGACGTTCCCCTTTTCGAGGTGAGATATTTCTCTCGGCAGATTCTCGAGATATGCCGGCAGCGAAAATGGAGATTTAGCTAGGACCGTGAAATTATAGCCATTGGCCGACATTACTACCGATGCCTCGATTTTTAGCCTGGATGTTTCTTCCTCCAGGATTTCTTCAATTTTTTCGGTATCGATGATAAAACCGTTGGTACATTTCTCAATTCGCTCACCGACTCCGTTCACAAAATTTTCCATGGTTATTTTCATGTCATTCACGTAAATCGAGGCAACGTGATTGGCATTATCTATGGCGTTTTTTACGGGAGATTTGAATAGATTATCAATCCCAACATTAAAAAATAAAACGGCGAATACGAAAATACAACTCGTTGGAATAATCGTCCCGCAAGAAAATAAAATCATAATTTGTTTATGAAATCTATTACCCTTCTGCCTCAAACTCCTCAATCTCAGCAGCCTCTTGATTTGATTTAGAACCATCAGTGAGCTCACCGAAATTAGAACGATATCGGCGTATAGGACCAATAACAACCAACTCGAATTTAATGAATTTTTCGATTTCGTCAGAATTATATATGTAATATAAAAACATAAAACGGTCGCGACGGTAATGTAAAACGGAAGACGTCTCTTCGCTTTCCTCAGAATATTACTAAAAATTATGTTCACGGTAGCGAATCCAAGGCTCTATAACCCGGTGGAATATCGTGAATAAAACTATAGCGCATTCTGTACTGGATGCCCAAAAAAACCTGTCCTCAAGATCCTAAAAGCTAAATCCTAGAAGCAGAATAAAGGACACAATTTACATAGAGATGCACTAATATTCAACTGACAATTCTTAAACTGGCTACTAAGGTGATATTATTGAGTGAATTGTA
>JAISBC010000028.1 GCA_031266385.1 Holosporales bacterium | reverse complement strand
GCTAAGATCTAAAAAGTCACTATTCCAACGAGGATTGAGAATGCTGAGCCGTATATTTGTTGGCTTTAATTTTTTACATGAACTGTGGATGGTTTTAAAACATGTGGGGTGGTAAGGCCTGCACCTGAAATATTTGAATAGACATCATCCGTGTCTCCTACCACAAACTCTGATTCTAAAGGTTTCGGAAGAGATCTCATGTCACCTCTCTAACAAGGCGGAGGGCTGACGCTTAGTTTATTACTAAATGTTGTGACTTATATGATTCCTCTTGTTTACTAAATTTAAATACTAATGATATATGATGATTATAGAAATATTAGGGAGGATATATTTTTATGAAAATATTTAACAAATTTTCTAACAAGAACGATAGAGTTGTTAAAGTAGTGATGGGTCGAATTACGAGGGGTAGTTTGGTCTCGTGATCCGTCTTGCTACCTCCTCCTTTCCCAACAGATCCATCAGTTGCTGAATGTGTGGGCCAGTTTTACGCCCGGTCAAAGCTAATCTAATCGGCAGATACAGATTCTTCCCAGACAGTTTCGTTCTATCAGCAACAATATCCAAAGCGTTGGTTTTATCGGCTACTTCAGCGAACACTTTTAAGATATCTTTTTCTTGAGGAGAAAGAGATATTTCCGCCGCAAACCCGGACCGTAATATTTTTTGCCATTCAACAAAATCGCTGTATGTATCGACGTTATCTCTGATAATCAAAAACTCCTCATTACTCATTGTAAACTTATCTCCAAGATTTTCCTGGACCTCCTCATAAGTTTTGTTTTTTATAATTTTTTTATTTATTTTTGAAATATCTTCGATATCAAACTTTGGCGAATTCGAACTGAATTTGGTAATATCGAAATAATCTATAAGCTCATCAATTCGAAAAAATGGAATGGTATCCAGAGATGTCCCGAGGGTAGCCAACAGATCTGAGATTGCCATCGGGTCGATACCATTCTGCCTGATATCGCCCAGATTCATACTTCCGAGTCTCTTCGAGAATTGCGAACCATCCTTATTGATAAAAAGTGAAATATGAGCAAAATCTATTTTAAACTCACCGCGGGATATGGCATCAAACATCGCGATTTGGGCGGCCGTATTTGTAACATGATCTTGCCCCCTTATTATATGAGTGATTCCAGAATCAAAATCATCTACGACCGAAGAAAAAGTGTATAAAAACGTTCCGTCGGTCTTGACGATTACCGGATCGCTTATACTAGACAAATCATATGAAATCTCTCCCAGGATCATGTCGTTCCAAGAAACGATACCATCCGGTAACCTAAATCTCCAATAGTGAGGGGTTCCGTTTCTTTCGAGAACCTCTTTTTCGGTGGACGTTAGATTGAGGGAGGCGCGATCATAAACCGGAGCCATTCCCTTCGATATAGCACTTCTCCTTTTAAATTCCAGCTCCTCCGGTGTTTCGAAGCATTTATACAAAAATTCATCTTTAATGAGTTGCTCCATAACATCACGATAGCGATCAATTTTCTCAGACTGCCTAAAAAATTCATCATAGGAAATTCCGAGCCATTCCAGATCGTTCAAAATCGAATCCTCATATCTTTTTTCGGAACGCAGTTTATCGGTATCGTCTATCCTCAGAAGAAATTTCCCATCCTTAGACCCCCTCCCCAACCTCCCACTATCAGTCTCTTCCTTCGTCGATCCGGTGCTCGAATGCTCATGTACCCCTAAGTACACTCCGCTTCTGTGCTCCGTGTCTCCTAGTAATAGATCTGATTGTGGGGGTTTAGGAGGGGGTCTAGTATCTTTCCTGCAAAAAAGATAATTAATGACGGCTATTCTCGCATTCCCAATATGCATGAATCCGGTCGGACTCGGAGCAAACCTAACCTTACAAGACACTCAAAAAATTTTCAAATGAAAAACCCGGTAAGGATATTATACACCCAAACTCACCACATCGTTAGATAACACTGACCTCGATTTCAATTATTTTGCTATCCCTCAAAATGGTGAGAACAACGCTCTGCTTCCCAATAGAATGATCTTCCAGATTCTTAAAGGTCTTATCGTTCGGCACATGATCATCTTCGAATTTCAGGATAATATCACCCGGGAGGATTCCGGCCTTGTCGGCTGGAGCATCGTGAATTACCGATTCAACGACGACTGGAGTTTTCGAATCAGAATCTTCCGGCCAATTTACAGACTTCAATAAGGAATCATCCAATTTAACTCCTGGATCGGTCTTGACCTTAATTCCAGTCTTAAACTCATCGGGGGATTTTCTCGCTTCAGGAACAGCAATACCTAGAGCCTGTTTGCAGATTCCAGTAGGAATAAAAACTAGGTGCGGCATAGCAAAACTATCGTAGATACACACAGCAATACCATACAGGTTACCATCCTTACCTAAAAGACATCCACCAGTCACCTCAGCCGTAGCACCCCAACTAAAAAGGCTCAATTGGCCACGTCGCACTCCATCAGTTTTAACTACGGTTCCCTTAAATATCGGTATGGCGCATGATTCAAATGTACTGGAAGAATTTGCTGGATGCGCCAAGCTAACGAAGATTTTGCCTCTGGCCTTCCCTATTATAACTCCATTTTCCACATCCGATTCGTCACCAAATGCTAAAGGAGTAAACTCTTCATCCCCTTTGGGAACCATCTTCAAAACAGCTAATCCCAGGCCAGGAAATACCTTGACAACTTTCACTTCCCGGACATTCTGGCTCTTCACTCTCACATCGATCGGGCCATCTCCAACATATGCGAAAATCTTCGTATTATTGTCCATCCCATGGGACTCAGTCAGGATGGTACCATTTTTCGTAACGATTACCGCCGATTTGACGAAAGGATTATGACAGGATTGATCCAAACATCCAGAATTAAAAATTCTTTCATTGCTGGATGAACCAGACGGCATGCAATATAGTAAGACGACGGAACCAGAGCTCTGCGCGACAAGACTTCTCATCTTCTCCTGATCTACGGGAGTCAAAGTAATTGGTTTGGTAGCGAAAGAATTCGAAATGGAGAGGCATCCTATAAGGATCGTCAAAGCGATCGATTTCAAACCTCCCCAAATCATGCTATTACCCAGCCCTGGCCGGAAGATTAGCGACGAGCCTGATCGATGCCGTCAATTCCTCCAGTTGGAAGTGAGGTCTGAGATATATCACGGCCCTATATGATCCGGGTGATCCAGGGACGTCGTATACATCAATTCTCCCCTCTCGAAGGGGGTAAGAGGCCTTTACGCTAGCCGGAGCATCATCACTCAGGAGGATGTATGATGCCAACCATGTATTTAGGTAATTCTCGACATTTTCCTTCGTCAGGAAAACTCCAATTTTATCCCTAATTATAACTTTTATGTAGTGGGCAAACCTCGAGGCGGCCAGGAGATATGTCACCCTGGCCGAGATCGAAGCATTGGCATTGGCATCATCCAGGTTATAGACCTTTGGTTTTTGTGTCGTCTGACAACCGAAAAAGACGGCGAAATCCGATCCCTTGCAGTAACAAACTGAAATGAATCCGAGATCACTCAATTCTTTTTCACGACGATCGGTAATGGCAACCTCTGTTGGGCATTTAACGGTTTTATCCCCTTCCAAGGTCTTGAAAATATAGGTCGGTAACCCCTCGACGACACCACCTCCCTCGACTCCTCTGATGGCCGCCGTCCAGCTGTGTAGAGCAAAGGCATTCGTTATGCGTTGCCCCAGAGCATATACCGGATTGCCCCAGCAAAATCTGCTTGTATCCCCAATTCCAACGTCTTCATTGAAATTAAACTCGGCGACTGGGAGAGTACTCGGGCCATACGGTAACCTCATCAAAATCCTCGGCAGAAGGAGGGTAACATAGCGAGAATCTTCCGAATTACGGAAGGAATTCCATTTAATATAATCTGGAGATTCGAAAAGTTTCGCCAAATCTCTCGGCAACGGCATATCTTCAAACTTATCGAGATTGAAAAAAAGTGGAGAAACCGATGCTATAAACGGAGTATGAGCGGCGGCCGCCAATCCAGACATATGCTCCAAAAATAGAATATCCTGCGGATGATTGGTGAAAGCAAAATCTCCGATTAGACAAGAATACGGCGCTCCACCGAAAGTCCCATACTCCTCCTCATAAATTTTCTTGAAAAGAGCACTCTGATCGAATTCGATGGCCTTCGTTAGGTCATCACGAAGATCCTGAAGAGAGGCGTTCAATACCCTAATCTTAAGCCGAGTACTCGTCTCGGTATTCATCACGAAATAATGCAATCCCCTCCATGAGCCTTCTAATTTTTGGAAGTCTGGATGATGTAAGATTTCGTTAATCTGAGCCGAAAGGAGTTCATCAATCTCAACGATCCTACGCATCAAGAATTGCACGATTCCCCCTTCTGATGGGGGCTCAGTCAGCGCCTTTAACTCGGCGACGAGACCAGACAACAATTCTTTGGCCAGTTCTTCCTGCTCTGGAAATCTAGCCATTTTCTTTTCGTGAAGGAGAATATCAAGAATGCTCGCTTCTTCTGGAATAACAATTATTTCATCGGACATCCCATTTCTCCAACAACATCACTCCGCCGCCGGCTCTTCTGCGGCTTCCGGAGCATTAGGGGCTTGCTCATCAGCGCTATCATCCAGCTCTTTTTTCAATTTCTCAAGGTTGTCATTATTTTTCATGATCTGGGTTAGGAGGGCCTCGAGGGCATCATTCCCATCCATCTTTGCGATCAGATTTTTCAGGGCATTTCTTCTGGTGTAAAGTGCGGCCAAACTCGGAATATTCTTCGCTAAATTCTGGGGCGCAAAGTCATCCATACTACTGAATAATAGTTCGATGCTCGTCTCAGGAACTTCATCGGATAGCTTGTTCTGAACCCTGATGATAAGCCTCGGGCTAATGATGGCCATCATTTCCCCAAAATTATCACGATCTACCTCGACGAATTTCCTATTCCTCATTATCGGGAGCGGCACCTCAGGATTACCAGAAAGATCGGCAAAGACCCCAACGACGAAAGGTAATTCCTTTTTTTCGATGGCATCTCCGATCTCAACATCGTAGGTTATATGGACCCTCGGCTTCCTTACTCTATCGAGTGTATGCTGCCTACTTTCCGCCATTAGCGAATATCCTCGCCCTCAAAAAAAGACTCTATGTAAAGCTATAACACTATTGAAAGACTAAAACAAAAATTCTTTAAATTTGGTTAACATCTCAAACAAAATTATTAAAGTAATCAGAAAGAATTGATAAAAACAAGTCATCCGCTCATTTGCATTATAAGAAAAAACATGTTACAATCAAAGTAAAGCGACATAATAATAAATGATTGGAGGAATAAATAGTATGAAAATACAGAGAATGATGGGGATAGTAGCTTTATGTTTGATTAGTGGGATGATAGTCGATAGCTTCGCTACTCAATCTACAGACCCACCGGAAAGATCGAAAGACCCTGACCCATCAGGCAGGAAACAAAGACAAACAAAGGAATCCCAACAGCAACCCAAGGCTTCTGCAAGGAATCCGCAAAGGTGGGACAGAGATGATTATCAAGATCAAGGATCTCCTCCGGGATATTCTTATTGGTTCCAAGCTCAAGGATCTCCAAAGGTAGGTCCTCAACCTGGATATGCTGGTTCCCACCCTCCATATAGAGCTCCTCCATATTGGCAACAAGGCCAACCCTATCCAACTGTTCCACCGCCCCCATATACACGTCAGGCATTACCATATGGAGTTGGGCCGGGCAGAGGCCGCCCATACCAAGAAATAGCAGAATTATTTTCCTGTCGGAAAAGATTTGAACACATTGTCCCCACAGTTAAAGCCCTCCACAGGCAGCTGAGGATATACGCGGGATATCATGAATGGCGCAACCACCCTTTCTTCAACATCGTGGCAGCAGTAGTGAATGCATTCCACCTACTCCCTCCTCCGATACGTTATTATACAACGAGGTATCCGAATGGTAGGACAAGCACGCCGTCAGAAGCAGAGGATAGCTATCCATTAGCGGACGGTGAGGATCAAGGGAATATGGCTAGTGATGCCCCCGAGACCAGGCGGAGCAGCCGCGCAGGAGGTACTGATGCCTCGGCCTTCCCAAATGGAGCAGAGGGGCGGGGGCCCCGATACCCATCAAGAGTGATAGGAGTTAAGACGAGAGGAGTGCTTCCACCCCCAGGCCGGTCAGAATTAGCTTACTGGAGGATTGGATATCAAGCACTGGTCCACTTAGTGGCAGATCTCCAATTGGCGATGGACAGCTACGGTGCATATCCTGACTGTAGAGAACATCCTTTATTCACAACAGCTGCAGCGCTAGTGAGGGCATTCTACAGCAGCCCCCCTCCATTCAATTTAGAACTCCCACAGTGGTTTCAGGATGGTATGACAATATGGTCGTCAGACGAAGAGGATCAAGGACAGATGACTAGTGGTTCCCCCGAGCTGAGGAGCAGCAGAACAGGGGTTAGTGATGAAATAGCATCAAACATGGATGATCCTCTGCATCGAGCTGATGAACACGCAGATGGTACAATTCCGGAGGAAGGAGAATCAAAAAGACCCCCGGCTGAAGAGGAATCTAGGGGCGATCTCCGACCCGAACCTCTGATTGATGCTAAATAAGAGGAGTTGATGAGTCTCAAAATCCCAAGAAGGCGCGGAGTAGCTCAGCGCCTTTTCAGGATCAACTCAAAATGATTGAAAACGAGAATAATATGATTTATTCATAACAGTATATCCCAATCGCTCATAAATCAGATTCGGTACACAGCTCTCCATATGAAGATAATAGAAAGATTTTCAACATTTGGAGAGAATAGATTTTATTTAACGAGAAATTAGGCGTGTTGCTAAGAGTAAAAATTACGAATTTGCATTATTCCGCAAAAGATGTTACACTAAAACATATAGTGGGGAGTTGATAATTTTTATGGGGAAATAATATGAAAGCAAAAGCATTATCATCGGTTATTTTAATAGCTCTTGTTAGCGGCCTTATAGGAACAAATATAGGTGAAACCCAAGCGTCACACATGAGAGGGCATGGAGGGAGAATGGCCCACATGAGATGGCCCATAACAGATGCTGTACCTCCTGGAGGCACTTCCCCGTATGGGCAGGCAGGATCGCAAGGCCCTTCGACCCCCAGTGAAGGAGCGCCCCAAGTCGGGAACACTGGTGTGTTTATTCCTCCTCCAAATGCAACCCCGACCGCGGTACAAGAGGCATCTGCAACATTGGTAGCCGAGCTCACCAAACCAGGGGCTGCCGAAACTCCATTGGGCAAAGCCGTCATACATTTCCTGGTTCTACAAGGATCAACATCAGGCTGCGGAGCATGTCCTCCCCGAAAAATGGGGATGGGCGGAAAGTTTGGTGGGCCCCACATGGGAGGAGGTCATCAACGAGAGGGAGGGCCTCGAGGTGGGCCCGGATGGAGGAGAGGAGGGCGTCATCGGGGCGGGCCTAACCCCGGGGTAGCATTCGAGGTTGGCGGTGGGCCCGCACCAGATCCCATCAGCCCAGCTACGATGGTTCTCCCTGCCCCACTAGGTCCTGCGGCTACTCCTGCCCCTCCAGTAATTCCCGCTAGAGTAGAATCTGTCCCGGTTCCTCCAGTTAGTGTCCCGGCTGTTCCAACTGTCAGTCCAAGGCGCCAGATGCCGTCAGTGGCAGGATCTCGAGCAGGGGAGCATCCGAGAGCTAGAACGGTTTCGCCACCCCGCACACCTCACCCCAAAGCAGATTAACCCCAGGTTCTTTTCCTCTATTTTCCTCTCCCGGAGCCCCCTTAGGGCCTCATCCCCGGGGGGCCGGGATAAGGTGCAGAAATAGAAGAATTTTTTGCACTTCAACAGATCTTTTTCGAACCTCCCACAATCAGTCTCTTCCTTCGTCAATAGTAGTAGTCTGAACCGCATCTGATGTTTTATGGAACCCTCACAACTGATCTGAACATATCCTGCCATTTACAACCCGAAAAGATGCCCGATAGATACCATAGAAGAGGATTTCTTTGATTCCCGACAATATAACTTCCATCCCAAGACTCCAATGGAGCAAATACTAGCGACAACACAAGCTCCTTTGAATAAAGACTTGTAATATCTCAGTTCTTCATCTACATCAAGGAGATGATTAAATACAGAGGATACATTATAGCTATTCATATCAGTTCCTATATCTTCAGGAATAACATGAGAGGCCTCAGAGAAACAATCATTCCAGGTATCAGCAACATCCTCGAATTCCTTTAACATGAGTTTAGAATCATGAAGAGTACTCCATATCTCTGAGATCTTCTGAGCATCAACATCCCCAGTCCCCAGAGACAAATCCTCAAATCCAACTCCCAGGGACATCCCTGAATTCCAAGCGGAGTTTAAAGGTGCAAGAAAGTAATTCTGTCTACTTGGCAAAGAGGTCACCACGTCTACTCGATTATACATAGCATCGTAGTACCCCATCAGTAGTCCGCACAACAAAGCTCGGTCGTTCGAGGACAGATCGGACAATTCATAAGTCCGGACATTGAAATCCAACAAGTGAGCGAACCAGAATTCATAGGAGATTACATACAGAAAGTCCCCAGGCAGGAAGACATCCCAGTGCAAACCAGAATCCCAAACCCACCAAGGCAACAATACCGCCACTTCCGAGCTCCGAGATATGCCCAAAACAGGCGGCAGGCCAGCCAACACCGCTCCCCTCCCCACTGACACGGCCAAGGGGTCCGGTTCACAGTCAAACAAAATAGGATGCACATCAGGAGCCAGAAAGGTACAACAAGGAGCCCAAGTCCCGTAGGAGGCATTCACGAACCCAATACCACACAGTAAAGAGCTAAGAGCCCCCCCCCCCCCAGCGCCTCACAACGCCTGGTTTTCCAACGTTCTTGTTAGCAAATTTGTTAAATATCTTCATAAAATCATATCCTCCCTAATATTTCTATAATCATCATAACTAATAATTATTTAAATTCGCTTAATTTTATGAATAGAAATTCTAGATGAGTATTTCCTTCCAAAGAGATGATGCATAGCGAATCCTCCCAGAATCAACCCAGCACCAAAAATCCCTGCCTTTCTAATCCAGGAATTGTTGCTACCTCTTTCCGCAAAAAATTCCACGAGTTTTAAAAAGTTAGAAGGCGAACAATCCCCATCTTCAGAAGAACCCAGAGCCCCCGGAAAACGAGCCGTCACATCATCCCAAGCCGAATGCATCTTCCTCCAAAACCACCCTAATTTTCCTAGATGAGGAAGCTTATAGGAATACAATTCAGAAAAATATCCATACATATAGTCCGACATTAATATATTTAAAGAAATCTCACCCCCCAAGGTCACATCGGATATAGGACGCATCCACTCCCCCGAGGAGAAAAACCAACCCTCCCATTTCTGAGGCCAAAAACGGGCATCAGGACTCCATCCCTCGGCTAAGTATGGATCAACATCATCACTGGCATATAAGCGCAACCGGATCCCATTCAAATTCACAGTTCCAAGGTAAGGGCAAGCTAACCCATTCTCAGCATCATGTCGCCCAAATGCGACATACTCAGATCCCAGGTCCTTCACCATCACAGACCCAACATAAGGGCACCACACCGGAAACTCATCAGCCTGGCTCACAGAGTAAACCAGCCCCAAAACAAGACTGCCTAAAGAATAGCCCCCCCCCCCCCCAACGCCTTGTAAGGCCTGGTTTTCCAACGTTCTTGTTAGCAAATTTGTTAAATATTTTCATAAAATCATATCCTCCCTCAATATTTCTATGATTATAATACCTATTAATGATTTATATTCTATTAACTTTACAAAAAGAACGACGAGCTTTATGTTTTCTAAACAACTCTGTACACAAAGCAAATACTCCAACCCCAGCGGCTGCTACTCCCGTTACCTTTATTAACGCTCTATACCTCTCTATCTTATTCTTCATACCCGTTACATAGGCATCGAGAGAATTGACTATATCTTCTGGTTTATATG
>JAISBC010000008.1 GCA_031266385.1 Holosporales bacterium | reverse complement strand
GCATTTTTTGGTGGTGTCCGAAATTTAGTTTATCCCCCCCCCCCCCCCCCCCAAAAAAAACTGAGCATGCGATTTTCGGCATGCTTTTCAGGTCTATTGTTATCTAAAGCCACTTTATCAACTTTTCCCCAGTAACCATGCACTATTATTAAGTACCCTACAAGTCTTTTTCTGTGAGAACTAAAGTGAATGTAACTTAATTCATAGATTCTATCTAATGATCATGATCCTTTAAGGACTGTTAATAGATCTGACGGTGGAGAGAGGTAATGATTCCACTCACAAGCAAGGCGTACTGAAGGACTACTTATGGCAAATTTTCGGTTATAATGGGTGAGTGGCACGCCGAGTTAGCCATTTCTGGAGGATTGGTTTTTTCTTATTTTGACTGATTGTATGTTTTCTTAAAAGGGGAGAAAAACAATGAAAAATTACCTGAAAATTCTGGGAGTTTGTGGATTGTTATTGTCAACCTCATCTCAGGGGAGCTCTGATACATCTGATATACTCAATAGGGACGCCGATGAAGGACGTGCCGTAGCTTGCCATTGTTCGGATGAGGAGGTTTACAACGATTTTTGGACTACGATATCAGCATGGATTGATCCTCCAACTTTAGCTCATACTTTAGGCCGTCTTTACAGATATTTTAGAAATATCCCTGAAGAGTATCAGCAACCATAGGAGGATTTCAGATTTCTGGCAATTCTGAGAAAATCCTGAAAGGCCAGGGATTTTTGGCCTGGAGATCTGAGGAGATATGCCGGATGATAAGTCGGAATCACCGGAATTCCTGAGATAAGATGGGGGCGGCCTCGAATACTGGCCACACTCGAGCGCGTTTCGAGGAGAGCCTGAATGGCGACGCTCCCCAGCAGGACTATAACCCTCGGCCTTATTATCGCGATTTGCTTCCTGACGTATGGGAGACATATCGATATTTCATCCGCTGAAGGAGTTCGATTGCCGGGTGGCCTCCAGAATACGATGTTGGTGATGTATACCTCATTCCTCCTGAGACCCACCGCCCGGAGCATTTCATTCAGGAGCTGCCCACTTTGCCCAACGAATGGTTTCCCTTGTTCATCTTCGTCCTTCCCGGGAGCTTCTCCAATAAACATAATCCCCGAGTCTGGATTTCCATCTGAAAAGACCGTATTCTTAGCGGCGTGACGAAGGGGGCAATCAATCTCGCTGACTTCCTTCATTAACTCTTCGAGGGTTCGAAATTCCTTCAGCTCCGCCTCAGACGATTTGCTATAATCATTCGGGTTCGGTGCCGATACGGGACATGGAAGGAGGTGTTCGATCCCGAACATTCCGTACCAATCCGTAAGTCGTTTGGAGAATTTTGGAGGAGTGGTAATCCTGGTTCCCGCCTTTGCCAAGGTTAACCTGATGCTCAGGATAACCGGAAAAACCGAATCTGGCTACCACAATTTACAGAGTATTTTCGTTTTCCTGAAGGATGTCTACGATGATATCATCATAAACTCCGATCGAGAATTTGGAAAATCTTCCGGAATCATCGATGGAGTTTGCGACGCATCTAATTCCGTCAAGCTGGCCGCTGAAATTCTGCACGACATATTTCATTTGAAAATTCCACACGTCGACATCAAGAAAAGAATTCCTATGGGGAGTGGCCTAGGGGGAGGATCGAGTGATGCCGCGCGGTTTATTGATGCGGTCTTCGATATCTGGCAAATGCCTCATCAAGAACGGCTAGCTTACATCAATTTTTTCAATCCCCTAGGGACCGATGCTGCACTCTTCCTATTTGGATTTTTTATGAAGACTGATCCTATCTTGTTAGACGGAACAATTTTCCCCCGGGCCATTCCTGAGCTGAATGGTCGTTATATCGTCGTCGTTCATAATGGAATATTTCTCTCGACCGGACGTGTATACTCCGAATTTACGGGACCTTTTCAGGCTGCCATCGATATTAATACCTGTGACCTAGAATATCTTTCGAAGAATTTTCATAATTCTCTGCAGGAAACAGCCATATCTCTCGTCCCAGAAATTCGAGAAATTCTCAGTTCAATCGAGAAGACTAATCCACTCTTTCATGGAGTTTCCGGATCGGGATCTAGCTGTTTCGGCCTATATGATTCCCGAGACATGGCTGAGGAGGCCGTGACATCCCTGAAGCTCCTAGGATATGATTTCGTGAGAATGTCCCGGATCTAAAATTTAACCCCGATGATATTGCTTCCGCAGTCAACGTGGAGGATTTCGCCCGTTATTCCGGAGGACATATCGCTCAGTAAAAAGGCGCAGGCTTCTCCGATGTCTTTCTGCGTAACATTTCTCTTCATCGGAGATCGGTTCCTTTCATATTCTAGAATCTTCGAGAATTCACCGACTCCGGAGGCGGCGAGGGTTTTGATCGGGCCAGCCGAAATCGCATTCACCCTAATCCCAAATTCTCCCAAATCTTCCGCGAGATATCTAACACTCGTCTCGAGGGCGGCCTTCGCCAGGGCCATGACATTATAATTTGGAACAACTTTCTCGGAACCATAATACGTGAGGGTGACTATGCTCCCACCATCCGTCATGAGTTTTCTAGCATTTCTGCAGACTTCAGTAAATGAATAGCAAGAGATATTCATCGCATTTAAGAAATTACTCCTCGATGTATCATAATATTTTCCAGATAATTCATTTTTATCTGAAAAAGCGAGTGAATGGACTATAAAATCTAATCTCCCGATCTTCGATGAAATTATATCGAATAGATTGTCGATATCGCCATCATTGGAGACATCGCATAATAGTATTTCATGATTACTGAAATCCGAAACAATATCCGAAATCTTATTCTTGAAGTATTCTGTCTGCGATGTGAAGATCAGATCGGCCTCACGATTCTTTAAAGACTCCGATATTCCGTACGCGATAGAAAATTTATTGGCAAGCCCCATGATCAAGCCAGTTTTCCCTTTCATCAACACAAAAAACTCCCTAATCTTCGCGATGACGGCATTGTATACTAAATCAACTTGAAAGATGTATCATTTTTCAAGGGTTTTGAATACAATCGAGTATATATCGCGAACGCGGCCGTCTAAGAGAAGGATTGAGGAAAATCACAAATCTCGAAAATCTTGGCAAGAAAAATCTCACGAAACGCATTTGGATAGAGCATATTAGATCGTATAGATCGCACTTATGTAAGGCATTCTGCTGTATGCTGGTAGCGGCTGCGTCTACAGCGGCCTTCCCGTATTTCCTTAAGCCAGCCTTCGATTTTATTTTCCAAAACCACGATAAAGTTGATCTAATATTTTTCGGGATTTGCATTTTTGTTTCATTTATTGTGAAGGGGATGGCGTCGTATGGTGAATCTTTCATCATGACGTATATCGGGCAGAAAATTGTTTTCGATATTCAGGAGAGGCTTTTCGAGCGCCTGGTAAAGGCAGACCTCAGCTTCTTCAATGATCATCACAGCGGGGATCTTTTATCGAGATTTTCGAATGACGTTGCCCTAATGAGAAACGCAGTTTCGACGACGATCTCAGGACTCGGCAAGGAACTTATGACGTTCATATTCCTGGTTGGGCTCATGGTATACAGAGATGCTGTCCTGGCGATATTTGCATGCGTCCTTTTCCCGTCTGCTTTAATTCCGATCATCCTTCTCGGAAGAAAAATGAAAAAGATTGTCAGTTATACGCAGAGCAGTCTTGGATCATTTTCCAGCTATCTAACCCAAATATTTCAAGGTATTCGAATAGTTAAAGCATATAATTCCGAAGAAATGGAAGTTAACAGAATGAGGCAAAAGATCGCTGATCTCCTGATCCCAATTATGAAATCGACGAAGATCAAGGCTTTGCTTCATCCGATTTCAGAATGTATTGCCGGAATCGCGATTATCAGCGTCCTGATCTATGGTGGTATGCAGGTCATGGATGGATATAAAACGATCGGCGATTTGATCTCGTTTTTGGGGGCTCTGCTGATATCCTATGAACCGGTCCGGAGATTGACGCAGCTGAGCGCGAATGCCCAAGAAGGGCTGGTTGCCGCCTCGAGAATTTTTGATATAATAGATACGGAGCCAGCGATCCGGAATTCTTCGACTCCGATTCGGATTGCCGACCAGATAAATATCATCAAATTCGAAGGAGTATCTTTTCGATACGGCTCATCTCGCACGATCCTCGATGACATTTCATTCGAAATAAAGAAAGGGCAAACCGTGGCCTTCGTCGGGAGAAGCGGATCTGGGAAAAGTACCCTCCTGAATCTAATTCCGAGATTTCACGATACTATTTCAGGAAAGATTTTGGTTGATGGGACAGACATCAGGGATCTAGATCTAATCAGCTTGAGGCACCAAATCGCCCTCGTAACTCAGGAGAACATCCTATTCGATGCTTCGTTTTATGATAACATAGCCTATGGCAACAGGGAAGCATCAAATACCGAGATCATAGCAGCGGCAAAATCAGCACTCGCCGATGATTTTATCCGGAAATCGGAGGATGGGTATCAAACTCTAGTCGGGGAGTGTGGTATCAGAATTTCCGGAGGTCAGAGGCAAAGAATAGCCATAGCCAGAGCCATGCTGAAAAATGCTCCGATTTTACTGCTGGATGAGGCCACTTCCTCGCTCGATGTAGATTCGGAAAAATCGGTACAATCTGCCCTCGATACCCTCATGAAAAACCGGACGACCATCATCGTGACTCACAGGCTATCGAGTATCGTGAACGCCGATTTGATATATGTCCTGGAGGAAGGTTCGATCAAGGAGTCTGGTACTCACCACCAGCTCATTTCGCTCGGTGGAATCTATTCGGCTCTCTGGCAAACCCAGAACGGCCATTAGCCCCCCTCCTAAACTCCCACAATCAGATCTATTACTAGGCCCTGTTAGGGAATTTTACACTTCCTAAGAACTGTGGTATATATGTGCTAATGTTAGACTAAACACAAAATATACCACTCATGAAGTATCACATACCCGAGAAAGATTGGCAAGTAATTTACTCATTTCTAAACACCGTTCCCA
>JAISBC010000067.1 GCA_031266385.1 Holosporales bacterium | reverse complement strand
GAGTTAAAGACATAGCATTCCAGCGCATCAAAGATTTTATAGACCTATCCTTTTTATCCTTAGTCTTTACTAAAATTGCCAACGCTCATTTTCTCAAAATGTCCATGTTTTCTGCCGCGTTATCGTTTCGTATGCATGCTTTATCCTCATTAAATACGACGCCTAATCGCCAATGCAGCACCACAAGTTGTTCCTATAATCCCTGTACAATCATGAACCTGATTCTGCCACGACCTCGGATCCTCTACTTTCAAAAAAAAATTCCTAAATAGCTTCAGCAATCGCATGGTAAATTCTACTAAATAAACAAAAACATTACCCACTATTTACAGCATAAATTATGCTTTCGTCAATTTCTCATGCGTAGGCCATGGACACTAGGCATGACACTATTGACCAGATATCTTGTACATGCTAGAATATACAGTGACGGTGAGAAGAGATGTAGTTGGTAATTTACAGCGGAGATCACATAGGGAGTAGTGAGCCAGAATAGGTAGAGTTGCCGACCGAAGTAAGAGGAAGGAATGATAGAGAGAAATAAGAGAAGGTCTATCGTGGATAGAAAGATGGGAAGGCATGGAAGGATCAGATCGCAGATTGCCCTTCTAGTCCAAGTCATGAGCGCGGTCCTTTTGTGCAATTTGACAGTTAAGCAAGAAATTCAAGGGGCAGAAAGCCCGTCCCTACAGCTCCCGGAAGCGACTCCGGAACAGCAAGAGCAACTTGGAGCAGTCTTAGAAGTAGTCCAAAACACTCCCCCTACAACAATCAACGAATCCGAATTCCCAAATCTGTGGAAACTGGCAGCCCCACTGGCTCAACATAACAAGAAGATGGTAGCCCAACTCGAGAAGGCAGCAGGTATTGAAGAAGCCAGCCAGTTAGGAGTAGAATTATTAACGAGGATGTCGGTGCTGCAATTTGCGAGTGAGGATTTGGATGATACAAAACACTTTCCAACGCCAGAACATACGGCAGAAGCCACGCAGTTGCGTGAACTGTTAGAACAGCAGAATAGGCAAATTATTCCGGGAATAATACGATTGGTAATCCCAAATCCCGACAGGAGAATCAGTTCCTCAAGAAGAATGACAATAACAGGCAACCCCCCGCCATTCGTAGAACAAGCACGATCCTTGCTCGAGTCAGCAAAGGGTAACTCAAAGAACTTACAGATGGCGAATCAATTGATTCGGCAAGCGTTCACGTTACTGACCCACATAGACGAGCTCCATCTTCATGTCCTCAATCGATTCGGAGTACCCTCGCCCGAAATCCGAAACCCTCAGAAGGAATATCACAACCTACTAACAAAAATCGAGAATACACGTAAGCAGATACAACACGAGGTAAACAAATTTCCAATCATAGCGCAAGAGGTCCCGGTGATCATCGACATATTAAACGAAGCACTTGAAATCAGACAACTACCCCCGCCCACCGCAACTGAAAGCGTGATGTCCTTCATCTTAAGACAGCCCAATGCGATACAAATACTAGTCAGCATGCTAGAACTCCAAGAGAGGGCGTTTCCTCCGGAATGCTACGGGACCCTATTGAATCAAATGCAACAATGGGGCCGGAAAAAAGCCCCTAAACATCCCGAAAAGTTAATTCTCAAAGCCAAAGAGGAAAGGCTCGGCATTTGCCAGATAGCATTCCAAGCTGGGGTTGCACCATCGGATGCGCTTGACCTTACAACCCCATGGGCAGGGTACTTCTTCTCTGACTCAGATCAAATACCTCAATTACTTCGAGTACGGGCCATGACTTCTCAATTAAGGGCAGAAAAAGAAAAAGAAATAGCAGAGCATTACGAAAGCATTAAAGAATATGCAGACAAAGATCCTTCAATCCTCACTCATGAACAAGTGGAAGGGATAGAACAGCATCACCGACTCGAATCAGCATTGGTAGAATTCGAACCCAACTTGAGCCCAACAGTGATCCCCGGACCAGAACTTCATGGTACAATAACCCAGAAGCAATGTAGGGACATTGGGTTATCAGAGCTGATCAGATTAGCAACGGAAGAGGGTGCCTTCTTATCGGAATCCATTCGCGACACACAATTCCACCTTGAAGACGCCGATCCATTCAGCATCATCAGAACCGGGAATACTTATTTTGGGTAATAAAGTCAGGAGCCAATCCTCTCCTTCCCACATCAGGCCGTGATGTGGGTGCTGGGAGAGAGAGGCTGAGACCGGACCTTGATGTAATACGTCTTTTTTACAGCTGAAATGTTTTATAGTTTTGTCTATAGTTTGTATGGGTCTGAATTTCCGTTCTTTAATATTTTCAAGTATATTACGTTCAGATCGATTTGTGCGTTTTTTACGTCCTTTATTGTCATTCTTTTGTTTGGACATAAAGCCATTTCTTTGCTAAAAAAGAACCAGACGAATGGGCAACCAATTCGTGATGATGGCCCGGAATCTCACATCGAGTCTAAAAGAGGTACCCCAACTATGGGGGGAATTATTGTGGTGGCCTCGATATTAATAGGAACTCTATTGTGGGGAGATTTGGAAAGCTCGAAGGTATGGATTTGTATCGGGATATTGGTTGGATTCGGGGCAATCGGAGCGATCGACGATATCTGTAAATTGAAAACGAGCGACTACCACGGGATCTCCCCCAAGACAAAACTGGGTTTACAATTAATGGTAGCAGCAATTTGGTGTTATATTGCGATGCGGATTTCCGATTACCCACAGTCTACATCAATTTTCTTTCCAATCTTTAAGAATTGCAGTATCGATTTTGGGAGCCTCTTTATCCTTTGGGCCATGTTCGTAACGATCGGTAGTTCGAACGCTGTTAACCTGACCGATGGTCTCGATGGTCTCGCCATGGGGCCCATCATTATGTCATCCATATGCTTGGCCGTCATAAGTTATTTGGCTGGAAATGTTCCTTTTGCCGAATATCTCTATATAACCCACGTTCCAGGATTGGCCGAGGTATGTGTCTTTTTAAGTTCTTTAGTTGGGGCTAGCCTGGGATTTATGTGGTTCAACGCTCCTCCGGCCAAAATATTTATGGGAGACACGGGTTCTATTTCGATCGGAGCCGCCCTAGGATTCGTCGCGGTTTTAACTAAACATGAATTTATTTATGCGATTGTTGGCGGGATTTTTGTCTTGGAAACAGTATCGGTAATTCTTCAAGTAGGGTTTTACAAAATGACCCGTCGAAGAATATTCCTCATGGCGCCAATACACCATCACTTCGAGAAGAAGGGATGGTCTGAATCGGTAGTCGTATTTAGGTGCTGGATAATATCTATCGTCCTAGGGATCCTAGCTCTCGCTACTTTGAAAATTAGGTAACTACACTTTTACATAACGAACCAGGGTAAATTCCAGGAAAACAGCAGCGGAGTACATATAGGAATCGCTGAGGAGTGTCATGTGTTGAGATGGTTTCCGCAACTGATACTTTCGATCTCATTTGTTGCATATTAATACTTTATTTAAACTTTTCGTTTATCCTGATCTAATATTATAAATGCTGTATGGATATGCTTTTAATGAAAAAAATCATCTTAAGGTGGTAGCTTTCTCTTTTAATACTATCCGGCCGAGCATTCTGTGCTCAGGAATCGAATATAGCCAAAGCTCCGACTGGATTTAACAAATCAGAGTATGGATTGTCAGTGGCTTGGCAAAACCAGATACTTCAGAACCAGAGGATGGCCGTGGATCATTGAGATCTCTTTTCTTTCATCACTATCTACGAAGTTGTAATCACAGTCCTTAACATAGATACCATTGCTTCCTATGTACGAAACCATTTATTATAGAACATTACCACATCATAGCATAAATAGCAGATTTCATTTATCTTTGATTGGAAACTCTCAGGGATTTATGATGCCAGTTAAAGGGTGTGATATAGGCAAAGGGAATCTTGATGTTTTTCTAGGTGGGAAACGCTAGAGATCTATTGTTTCAGGTTAAGTTTTAAATACATACCTATTATCGAGAGCAATCTACGCCAGACATGACAGCCTGAGATGAGGCGGCTAGGATCGTGAATCTATTTGGGGATGTTTCTTTATAATCCACGAATCCTCCCGATTCTCTGATTAAAACAATTCCGCTCGCGATATCCCACAACCCTACATCTCGAGCTAAGACGGCGTCGTATTTCCCGGCCGCGAGGTAAGCCAAATCCATCGCGACCGAACCAGTCCTGCGGGTTATTGCGCCCAGTTTCTTTATCCGCTCTTCCTCTTCGGTATCAGTATGGACGGCTATCAAGGATTCATTTAAATCTTCACGCCCAGAAACTCGTAGTCTCTGGCGTTTCCCGATGAATGCTCCACATCCCTTCGTCGCAGTAAAATAGCTGCCCCGCATCGGATCGAGGGTTAATCCGACTACAATTTCTCCCCCCTCCATCAATGCTATATTGATCGCGAAATACGGAATTCCTCGCATGAAATTAGTCGTACCGTCGATGGGGTCGATGATCCAGACTGAATCCTCTATCTCGCCGAGCGTTTGCCCCGATTCTTCACATATAAAAGAAAATCCTGGTCTCGATTTCGATAACTCAAAGACGAGGCGCCTTTCGGTTCGCAGATCCGCCGACGTCACGAAATCCTTAAAACCCTTACGAGAAACCTGTAATTTCTCAAGCTCACCGAAATCTCTGACGATGGCGGCGGCGGCTCTTTCGGCCGCGACTACCATGACGCGGATATCGGCCTCATTACTCATCTTATCTTCGATCGTCTATTTTGCACGTTCGACATATGAAGAATCGGAAGTATCGACGACAATTTTGGCTCCGGTCTCGATATGCTGCGGAACCATTACCTTAACCCCATTCGACAAAACGGCTGGCTTATACGATGATGTCGCCGTCTGCCCCTTAACGACCGGCTCGGCCTCTACGATTTGAAGGACAACGGTCGGCGGCAAGGAAACGCTAATCGGAGCCCCTTCGTACATACAAATTTTAATGATCATTCCATCTTCAAGGAAGACGATACTGTCTCCGACAAGGTCGGCCGGTAATTGTACCTGATCGAATGTATCCTGATTCATGAAATGAAGGGTCTCGTCATCACGGTATAGAAATTGGAATTCCATTTCCTCCAGAAAAACTTTCTCGACGGTATCGGCTGCACGAAACCTCTCATTCAGCTTAGACCCCCCACGTAATTCCTTCATTTCGACCTGCATGAAGGCTCCACCCTTCCCCGGTTGTACGTGCTGCGTCTTCGTCACAACCCAAAGCTTCGACAAATGTTCAAGGACATTCCCGATCCTGATATCATTCGAATTTATCTTCATCTCAAAATCCCGACAAAAAATGATCAAAAAAAGCGGTTGGTAGCGGAGGAGGGACTCGAACCCCCGACACGCGGATTATGATTCCGCTGCTCTAACCAACTGAGCTACTCCGCCTCGATCCGTATGGTATCATCTTACGAAATCATTCTCAACGCAACAATAGCACATGCATCCAAGCTTTTAAAGCTCCGTGCCAAACAGTGTTTTTATCAAAATTTGGGTTGATTTGCAACGATCGAATATAGCTTGAATCGTACAAAAAACTTGAGACTTAAGGCTTAAGTGGCTAGAATACATGTGGTGATGGGCCCCTGTGGCGGAATTGGTAGACGCAGCAGACTCAAAATCTGCCGTCCTCGCGGACGTGGGAGTTCGAGTCTCCCCGGGGGCACCATTCTTTTCTTCTTTCTTTTTTTTTAATTTAGAATCAATATCATTGCTTCTAATCGGGGAAGTTTGGATTGCTCGGCAATTAGTTAAGAATGAATTTGTTGATTAAAGAACGCGAAAGAATACCATTATTCGTCCCGGTTATCCTCGGTTTCGGCATAATAATCGGTGTTTTCGTTCCATTTACTTCTTGGAAAATTGTATATTATTTTATTGGATTTAGCGCCATTTGCTGCAAAATTTTATTCAAAAAATCCAAAATTTGTTGTGGAGCATTTTTGTTATTTGCCCTCGGGATATACGTTGCTCAAACGGGTGGAATCCTCGAGACCAATCTTCTTACCCAGAAAAAATTCATCGATAAAGAATGCGATAGAGTCATCTTCCTGGCCGACGTCGGATTTATCGATGCGACACATCCGACCATGAAAAGTATGCAACGTATCGTCTTTAAAAATATTCAAATTCAGGGAGAATATGGGCAAAAATTAGACTTCATAAAAACGGCGAAGATGACGTGCTCGAGTAAATCGATCGATGGGATTTCTCCGAATGATCGAGTTAAAGTTATCGGTAAATTTACTCCGTATAAAGTGGCGGCAATTCCATTTTCCTTCGATCAGGCTCAATATAATTCTCTCATAAAAATGGATGCCACCGGGATAGTATTTTTTACCAAATCCATCAAGAAATCAGATCAAATGGATATGGATATATTTACATATTTACGACGAATTCTTACTAAAAAGATAGTGGAGAAAATACAGAGCCCAGCGGGTGGACTAGCCAGCGCCCTACTAACCGGTGATAAATCCCCGATTCCTCCGGAGGTCAGGGATAAGTTTATAAACTCCGGGACGGCACATATTCTGGCGATTTCTGGTCTCCATATGTCTCTCGTTGCATCCGTATTATTCGCCATATTCTTCAGAATCGCTTTGTGTATTTATCATTTTATTGGTCGTATTAATGCCAAAAAAGTCGCCGCATTTCTGACTATTTTGTTTACATTTTTATATCTGGCTATCTCTGGATTTTCACCGTCGGCAACGAGGGCCTTCATCATGACGACCATCTGCCTAATCGGGATTATGTTCGATCGGGGCGCGTTATCAATGCGGAGTGTTTCGATCGCAGCCTTTTTGATTCTATTATTTGACTCTGGATCGTTATTCCTCGTCAGTTTTCAGCTATCATTTTGCGCGGTCGTAGCGCTCATCGCCTTTTATGAACGGTATAATGAAATCCTTTTGGGATGGAGGAGTAATAGTAATTCGAAGATTAGATCCATCGGAACTTTTATAGCTCTTTCGGCCGTAACTACGATCATCGCCTCGATCGCGACGTTCCCAATATCGGTTGCTACGTTCAATCGTTTTAGCCTTTCCGGTATCCTAGGGAACTTGGTCGCGATCCCCGTCGTAAGTTTTGCCATCGTTCCAGTCGGGCTCACGGCGATCGTTTTCGGATATTTTACAGACGTATTCACAAATCTTTTGGAAATCATTTTGAATGGTCTGACGCAATGCCTGGGAATAATCTCTGAACTTCCAGGGTCGAATTTGGTCATCAAATCTCCGGATATTCTAACGTTATACATTATGGTGATCGGAGGAATCATTTGGTGCCTCCTGAAGTCTAGGGCTCAACACTTCGGTACTGGGTTGATAATAATTTCGTCGTTGATGTGGATATTCGAGAAGAAACCGGATATCGTATTTCCTCCTCAAATCGATTCGGTATGTCACGTCGAGGATGGCAACTTCTATGTAACCTCCCTGAGAAAGGGGCGAAACAAGTTGATCGGTATTCAACGGAATTTGGGATTCTCAGATAAACTGCAAAAGAAAGATCTAGAGCTTGATGGCGTGGAGATGAGGGCCTATGAGGATGGTCTATTCATATGGACCGACCAAGATGGAAAGATCCTGACTATGAAGCAGTTGGCGAAGAGGAAACATCCTTATTGTCCGGCATACCTCGAGAGATTGGCTACACCCTAATGTGCATCCATTTTCCGGATTTAAAGCGGCCATACAAAACATACGATATTGTCGATATGGCGATGATCAGGAGGGACCACGTTAATCGGGCATTCAAATGTCCGGTCTTAGCCAGGATGAAGGACGGGATAGTGACGATGGACCAGATATATATCGCGATAGCCCCCATGGTAAATCCAAAATCTCCCCCGGCCTCTAAGGCTCCCGCTATTACCCAGCATATTCCGTCTATCATGAAATATAATAACACAAATCTAAGGATTAGGTGAGTCTCTCGCAGCAATGATTCATCGATTTCAAATCTTATAAAGTTTTGAGTAATTATTTCTGGGGCAAACAGAAATACGATCGATACGATGGCCGTAAAGGTTAGGTGAATAGTAATTCCTTTTTTTATCAGGGTCGCCGTCTGATGCGTTATTCCGGCCCCCAAAAGATTTGCCGTAATCGACATGACTCCCTTTTCCAGCCCCGAAACAACGAACGCTAGAAATACATTCACAGAGACCGCGATCGATTGAATCATCGCGACATCCGTCCCGACCGTAGCGAGAGTATAGTAAATAACACCCCAGGCCAACATTTCACAGATATGACCAACTCCACCGGCGGCTCCTAGTTTCAAATATCCAGCAAGTTCCTGAAAATGAAATTTACAGTTAGTGGTACAGTATTTTTCACGAATATTTCGCTTGAAAAAAAATAGAGACAAAATACAGCAATTCACGAACCAGGCGATGACCGTTCCGATGGCTGCTCCTCGACTCCCAGTAAATCTATCCATTCCAAAGTATCCGAAGACGAGGATGATATCGAGGACGACATTAACGACATTCGCCACAAGAATTGAGACGGTAACGAGGATCCCGCGACCAACCGCCACGAAGAAACTCGATAAGGCCTGGCAGATTCCACAGATCGGAGTGAAGCAGATTATCGTCTCGAAGTATGGGAGGCCGTGTTGAGATAGAAGCGGTGGAATACAATATCGCCCGCCAACCTGTGAAAACGGAATCGTAAAGACGAATAGAGACAGGGAGAACCAGATCATCTGCCAAACCGGAGTCCCAGTTAGGTGGAATCTTTTTGCTCCGTTGTATTGGCCAACAAAGGCGCTCGCCACCATCGTGATCGTAGTTATTGAAAACTGAAAGGCTGAGCACCAGACGGTCGCCGAAGCTACCCCCGTCATAGCGTTGATCGAAAATCGCGCTAAAACCAGCTGATCCAGTATGATCATAAAATGAGATGATAGGGATGAGATCATCATCGGCAGAGATATCCTGAGGACATCTCGAACACCTATCTTATCATCGTAACCACAAGGAAATTCCATAGGTTACAGCCACACCTACCCATTCAGAGCGACGGATCAATGTAGCATAATGCAAATGAGTATCCAAACGAATTAAATCCCGGGAAAAGATACGTCTCTGATAGGGTTTTGGAGGCTCGTTCAAAACAAAAATGCCGTTGACAAGCGGGGTTGCTGTGCCTTAGAATGGCTTCTATGTTGACTGGAAGGGTGGCCGAGTGGTTAAAGGCAGCAGACTGTAAATCTGCCGACGTTAGTCTACGTAAGTTCGAATCTTACCCCTTCCACCAAATAAAAATACGAAGCGGGTGTAGCTTAATGGTAAAGCCCCAGCCTTCCAAGCTGGCTACGTGGGTCCGATTCCCATCACCCGCTCCAAAAAGATAGTCTTCTAAGAGATGAGTTTTAAGGTTTTTCGTTGTGTTTAAGATGTTGAAATCCCCTAGTTTTTGGCGCAGGGACGACGGCTTTCTTGTGAGGGCGTTGTCTCCTCTCTCGAAGGTGTATTCGCTCATCTCATCCGTGAGGATGAATAATACGATCCCAGAGGGAACGACGGTCCCCGTAATTTGTGTCGGAAACGTGGTCGTCGGTGGAGCCGGAAAGACTCCGACGGTTGAATTGGTTTGTGATATCCTGAAGAGCTTTGAACATAATCCTCATATCATTTCCTCCGGATACGGGGGATACCTCAAGAATGTGGTACGGGTCGATCCGACGATGCATTCCTATCTCCAGGTTGGGGATGAGGCCCTCCTTTCGGCCAATGTCGCCCCGACCTGGATCGGGAAGAATCGGCTCAATTCTGCTCGGGCCGCAATCCTGGCGGGAGCCAATGTCCTCGTCATAGATGATGGATTTCAGAATAATTCCCTCGTGCAGGATTTTAGGATCTTGGTCGTCGATTCTGGGCAAAAATTTGGCAATGAAAGGCTGTTCCCGGCGGGCCCGCTGAGAGAAACGATCGAATCTGGGCTCAAGAAATCCGATGTCGTCCTAATCATCGGAGAGAGGGATGAACAATTGGACGACAGAATTCGCCGGATTAGACCGAATATCCCGATATGTCATGCGAAGATGAAAGTCGTTGGCAATCGTAAATTTGAGGATAACAGCAACGTGATTGGATTTTGCGGTCTCGGATATCCAGAAAAATTCAGGAAAACGTTGGATGAAATAGGACTTAACGTCAGAGATTTCATAGCCTTCGCGGATCATCATCCATACACGATAACCGAATCGCAGAAGCTAATTAAGGCAGCAAAAAATATGGGCGCCATATTGGTGACGACGATGAAGGATTACGTTAAAGTCCCCGACGTCTTTAAACACGAAATGACGGTGATTAGCATTAAATTGCACCTGGAGGACGATTTGCTACCAGATTTCCTGGAAAAAGCAGTAAATAATTGGAAGAAATAGGAAGCTCAGCGGTAACTTTATTTCCAAGCCCTCGTTATTCCGTGAGTGAATTTTGCCTTCTTGAGATTCGCTAGAATAATCGTCAGTTGCGTAATATCGTGGACCTCTATCTCAAGATAAAGCTTCACGAAGTTATCCATTTTTTCTCCAATTTTCAGATTGATAATGGCTGCTCCTCTGTCCTCGATAATCCCAGCGATCTTCGACAAATTTCCAGGCTCGTGGATTGTCACCAGCGATATTTTCGTGAGATATCTCCGCGATTCCTCGAAAGCCGATTTTGTCCACGATAACTCGATTACTCTCGCATTCTGAATCGCAGATCTTTCTGGAAGTATATTGCATTCATCTATATGAATTTCGATTCCCTGATTCTCCAGGATTACCCCGACGATCTTATCCCCCGGAACTGGAGAACAACAAGCGACCTGCAAAACATTTTCTTTCTGGATGCTGACGATCGGGAATTGCTCGGACCCATCTTTACTCTCGGCGGGCTTGAGGAGCTCTATACTCTCCCCATGGCAGACAGAATTATAACACGCCAAAATTTCCTTTATATGAATCGAACCGTTACCGATGGCCTGGAACATCCCGACCTTACTGTCGAACTTCAACTTGGATACCATGCGGTTTATGTCATCCTCAGAAATGACCCTATTAACCTTCTTGAAAAAATCGTCAAAAACACTCTTCCCTATCATTTCGATTTTTTCTTTTTCGATTCCGTTGATTGCCTTTCTCAGACTTACCTTGGCCTTCATGGATATGACATACTCTTCCCAGTGTGGCTTTGGGACATGATTCTGATCGGTCGTGATGTCGACCTGATCACCATTCGAGAGGATAGTTTTTAGGTGAGCTGCCTGTCCGTTAATCTTGGCGCTAACGGCGTGATTACCAACACCGGAATGAATGGCATAGGCGAAATCCAGAGCAGATGATCCGATAGGAAGCGAAATAATAGCCCCCTTCGGAGTAATACAAAAAATATGATCCGCCAGGATTTCAGTCTTAGAATTTTCCAAAAATTCATCCATTCCGGAAGTATTTTCCAGGATTTTGACGAGGCTCTTGAGCCATTTCTGCTCCTCAGACCTCTGTGATTTTGGCCCCCTCTCCTTATAGTCCCAGTGAGCAGCGATCCCATATTCAGCGACGTCGTGCATATCCTTCGTTCTGATTTGTATTTCGATTCGCTTATTGATCGGCCCTATGACGCAGGTATGTAACGACTGATAACTGTTATTCTTGGGGGTACTAATATAATCTCTGAATCGCCCAGGGATGACGAGATAATTTCTGTGGATGCATCCGAGGGTTTGATAACATTGCTGAATACTGCTTACTATGATTCTAAAGGCCATGATATCCGATAATTGTTCGAATGAGATATTTCGGATATTCATCTTGCTCCAGATCGAATATGGGCTCTTCATCCGCCCGGTAATCGAGCAATCGATATCAACACTTTTGGCCAGTTCATAGAGTTTGTCTGTTATCGTATTAATTATCTCTTCTGATGAATCGTAAAGATTCTTTAATCTGAACTTGATGGAATTATAGATTTCTGGATATAGCTCCAGAAATGCGGTATTCTGCAGCTCATCCCTGATGCTGGTAATCCCGACCCTTTCAGCGAGTGGAGCATATACCTCCAGGGTCTCCTTCGCTATCAACTTCCTCTTATCTTCCCTTTTCTTGTATCGCAGAGTCCGCATGTTATGAAGGCGATCGGCCAATTTAATGATGAGAACCCTGATATCAGAGGCAGCCGATATTAGTAGCTTTTTAAAATTCTCCGTCTGTTTTACGGCGAGAGGACCACTTTCGAATTGAGATAACTTCGTGACACCATCAACTATCCTGGCGATTCCGGAACCAAAATTTTCCTCAATTTCTGCGATTGTCGTATTGGTATCTTCGACAGTATCGTGTAACAGGCCGGCGATCACAGTCTCCTGATCCATCTTTAGAGAGATCAGGATTTCGGCGACCTCGATTGGATGCGAAAAGAACGGGTCTCCAGACTCTCGAAGCTGCGTCCCATGCCGATCGATGGCGAATATGAAGGCCCGCTCGATTAGATCGGCATCCACATTTTTGGAGTATGCCATGAATCTGGAAGCGACCTCTTGTGGCGTGATCAATTTCGCCTCTGGGAAAAAACCAGGAACTGTAGGCCCACAAAAATATTGTAGAACGTTGTAGTGTGAAATTCCCACAAATTTTAATAATAGACCTCTTCCATATCATCTTCCTTTCATCCGTCCTGATGCCGACTTTTTTACATTTGCACAATTCCACTTGATATGAGGCTGAACTGAAGGCATCTAGAGTTCTGTTGATGTACTCCATAGGAGTAAGTTCTTTCAAGTTATAAGAGGTGGAAAATTATTACAGTTGAATCTAGCGAGATAACAACGAGGTTTCCGAATCATCCTTACAGATTCTTGTAATCTCCTATCTGTTGCTCAGTGGTCGTAAACAGAGAGAGGAATATTGTGAGGCCTAAAATAAAAAAATGGATGAGGGAGAGGGCAAAATCCCAGAGCGACGATACGCAATTCCCTCCTAGCATTTTTTTTACGATGCACCACAATCCGAGTCGAGAATCACGAAACTCTTATTAGGAACACATACCGAAACGTGATGGCGTCCATCTGGATACATTAAGAGGAACTGGAGGATTCTCCACTCTCCGAATAGTAGAGGATCTCTGTCTTCAGACCTAATGTGGCCTATGGTGGCGCCTGGAGAGGCCGGTAGGGTGAGGGGATTCTGCTCGTTTTCGGGGAGTCGGAGATGTTGTTGAAGCATTCGGAGGTCTACCCTCTGTATGCGGTGGCTCTACGGCCCGGCGTCTAGGGGCCTCTTCGTCTAGTCTTCTAGGAAGCTGAGCTGTTGGGGAAGCATGCGGAGGTCTACGAACTGGCTTCGGGGGCTCGTCTGCCTGGCGGCGTGGAGATTCTTCTCGTCTTGTTGGGTGTGGTGACTGATTAGGTTGGAGGTTCGGTGCCAACCTGGCCAGTTCGCTTGGGTATAACTCTACCATGCGTTGGCACGCTGCCTGACTTTCCAGGAATGTGACGATGATTGGGGCGGGGTTAAATGGTTTTCCTGTCCTAAACTTGCGATCAGCTGAACTGGTGCCGATCTTTGCTTGCATATGTATAGTGGATAGCATCAGCAATTCCAGGATATTTGGGTCATTGCTGGTGGGGCCTGCTTGAGCCAGGAAATTAAATATTGCTATCGATTGGAGTGTCAATATGGCCATCCATTGTGTATTGTGTGCCTTGGTGAATGGCAAGTGATTGATTACTTGTGGGAAGTATACCGAATCTCGCAGGTCTCTTGGGGATCCACATTCTGGGCGGAGAACGGATAATGGCAGTGCTGCATGCCCTTGAGGCATTAGTAGTGATGTAAGGAGTATGAATCCAATAGCTAAGACCTTTTTGATTACTGTCTGGATGCTACCCGTGTGTGTATTTGGCATGTGCTCTTACCGACTTGACTTCATTTTTTGTTGGCGATTGTATTATTTTCATGCTTTAAAGTAAACTTATTTTTTCTTCTGTATAAAGTCTTTCACTGGGGAGACAGTGCTCATACCTCCAAAACTCTGCCAATATGATCCGCAGGTTCAGCACCCCACAAATTGGAAACACTCCCATAATTCATGTACCATACGAACTCCAACAATTATTCAACTCATCTTCTCAATCCGTTGTACCTCTCTAATATGTGTACAGATTAAACGTG
>JAISBC010000055.1 GCA_031266385.1 Holosporales bacterium | reverse complement strand
ATTAGAAAAGGAAATGCCCCACACAATATGGCAGTTATGAGACATATTGTTTTGAATTTATTTAAAATAGCGAAGAAGAAGTTTTACCCTCGTGAATCAATAGGGGGCCTAAGGCTCAGGGCCGCTTGGAGTGATGATGTTTTACTTCGAATTCTCCTTTCTTAAAAATCGTGAGGCAGCCCTGGGAGCCAAGATTGGCTCTCGTTGAAAAATACCGAGACTTTATGCTAGGATTTAGGTGAACCATTTGGTTATATCATGCCGTGAAAAAAAATACGAGGAATGTACTGGTTTGGCTTGGGCTCGTGGTTTTCCTATGTCTTCTCGCCAATCCATTTGACACCAAATTTTTGGGGAGTGGACCGAAGGAGTTAACATACTCCAGCTTCATGAAGGCCGTCTCCAATGGAGATGTTCAGGAGGTATTGATCCGCAACACGACCTCAAAAGTCATCGGAAAATTATCGAATGGGATGATCTTTACGACGGTCACTCCCATGGACCTGAAGATGGTCGATAAATTACTCGACAACAATGTTGAAATCGTGGTGGATTCAGGGGAATCTGGGTTCAACAGCGTCTTGGCCCAGCTGTTGCAGTGGTTCCCAGTCCTCCTCCTAATCGGACTCCTCATCTATTCTTCGAGGCAGATGCAGGCCGGCGGAAAGGGAGGGCTCGGAGGCGGGCATTTCGGGATCGGAAAAGCCAAGACCAAGACCTTCCAGTCAAAGAAAGTGAACGTTACCTTCGATGATGTCGCCGGGATCGATGAGGCCAAGCAAGAACTCGAAGAAATCGTGGATTTCCTGAAATCGCCCCAGAAATTCCAACGCCTCGGAGGTAAAATACCGCGAGGAGTGTTATTGGTCGGTGATCCAGGAAACGGGAAAACTTTGTTGGCGCGAGCAATCGCTGGAGAGGCCGGAGTTCCGTTCTTCAGCATCTCAGGGTCCGAATTCGTCGAGGTATTCGTCGGGGTCGGGGCAAGCAGAGTCCGCGATATGTTCGAGAATGCCAAAAAGCACGCCCCATGCATCGTTTTTATCGATGAAATCGATGCCGTCGGGAGGAAGAGGGACGCCGGCTTTAGGGTCAGTAATGATGAGCGAGAGCAGACCCTGAACCAGCTGCTCGTCGAGATGGATGGTTTCGAGGGAAATCAGGGAATCATCGTCCTCGCCGCGACGAATAGGCCAGACGTCTTGGATGCCGCCCTGTTGCGACCAGGGCGATTCGATCGAAGAATTACCGTGCAGTATCCGGACATGGCTGGACGTGAGAAAATCCTCGTCGTTCACGTTAAAAATGTCCCGTTAGCTCCCGGTGTTAATTTGAAGATCATTGCTCGGGGTACTCCCGGGTTTTCTGGGGCAGAGCTCGCTAATCTAGTTAATGAAGCCGCCCTCCTGGCGGCCAGAGGAAATAAATTAGCGGTCACGATGCGAGATTTCGAGATGGCCAAGGACAAACTCATCATGGGGACTGCCAGGCTATCGATGAGCATGACCGATGATGAAAAAAAGTTTACGGCATACCACGAGGCGGGGCACTCCCTCGTTGCCCTCTTCGTTCCACAGTGCGATCCAATCCACAAGGTCACGATAATCCCTCGTGGTGGGGCCCTCGGGATGGTAGTCCGTCTCCCCGAAAAAGATAAGATTTCTATTTCGAAGACTGAAGTCATATCGAACATTAAGGTCGCGATGGGTGGAAGAGTTGCCGAGGAAATTATATTTGGAGAAGAAAATATTACGACCGGTGCCTCTCAGGACATAAAACAGGCAACCGAGATCGCGAAAAAAATGATCATCAGATGGGGAATGAGTGAAACCTTGGGATTCAGATCATTCTATGATTCGGAAGGATACTATATGGAAGCTAGCGATCAGATCTCCCAAAAAACCTCGGAGTCGATAGATGCGGAGATCAAGAATCTTCTGGATTCGGCATATAGGGAAGTCAAAGAGATCGTCACCACGAATCGTGATAAACTCGAGGCGATCGCCACGAAGCTGATCAAAAGAGAAACCCTCACTGGAGATGAAGTAAAAAAAATCATATCTGGCGAGTATGTTGATGATGATCCCCCAGAGGAAGAGGAGGATATTGCCAGTGAGTTCTCTCTCGGTGGCCTCCCAAACATGGTCGGCAAAAAGAAAAGTGTCAAGAAAACCACCACGAGGAAACCTGCCAAGAAGACCGTGAAGAAGGATGTATAACAATATTTTCGGAACGGATGGGGTTAGAGGAAGGGCCAATGAAGGCCTTATAACCCCCGATAAGGTGATGTCCCTCGCCGTCGCGGCCGTCGATTACTATAATTCAACCGATCATAAAACCGTGAATAATAAATTCACGGTCGTTATTGGGAAGGATACGAGGCTGTCCGGTTATATGCTGGAGCCGGCACTGGTGTCTGGATTCATCGCTGCGGGAGCCGATGTGATCTTGCTCGGGCCGATCCCGACTCCCGGAGTCGCATTTATGACAAGGTCTCTTCGCGCCGATTTAGGAGTAGTCATATCGGCCTCTCACAACCCATTTTACGATAACGGAATTAAATTCTTCGGACCGACTGGTTTCAAGATTTCACCAGCCGAGGAAGATAGGATCAGCGAGAGATTTCACGATATAGAGACAGAAAAATTACAGAATTATCTGTCGAGCCCAGAAGGGATGGGCAAGGCGAGGAGGTTAGACGATGCCGGTGGTCGTTACATCGAGGCCGTAAAACGCTCCTTCCCGAAGAACCTGAGTCTCGCCGGTATGAAAATTGCGATCGATACAGCGAATGGGGCAGCATACAGGGTTGCTCCCCAGATTTTTTGGGAGCTGGGAGCCGATATAGTCCACATAGGAGATGATCCGGATGGCCTTAATATTAATATGAATTGTGGAGCCCTATCGACTGATGCCCTAAAAGAAACCGTCCTCGAGACGGGGGCAGATATCGGGATTGCCCTCGATGGAGATGCCGATCGGGTCGTCATCATCGATGAACTGGGGAATCTCATCGATGGAGACTATATCCTCGCCGCGATCGCGACGGATTGGCAAGATTTGGGACTCCTGAGGGGGCAGTGTGTCGTCGCAACCTGTATGTCTAACCTCGGTCTAGAAAAATACCTGAACGGGCTCGGAATCGAGCTATGTCGATCAGATGTCGGAGATAAACACGTCCTGGGTAAAATGCTGGAAACCGGCTCGAATTTGGGAGGTGAAAAATCGGGACATATTATTCCGATTGATTATGCTCAGACTGGCGATGGATCGATTGCCGCGATGCAGATTCTGGCCTTCCTCAGAAGACGAGGGCTAAGGGCGAGCGCTATCGGGGATCTCTATAAATCCTACCCCCAAACCGTAATGAATGTCGAGGGAAGAGTTGAAATCGATACTCCAGAGGCACGAAATTTTATATCAAATCTTGAAGTTGATATCCTTGGCGGTAGAGGAAGGATCCTCATTCGTCAATCGGGAACCGAAAATGTGACGAGAATTATGATAGAATCCGATGACCAAAATTCCGTTCAATCGGCCGTTCTCAACTTAGAAAATAACCTCCACATACTTCCTCGTAGTGATCATAAAACCCTCTCGTGCAGGGCATTTACTAATTCTTCAACTTGATGTAACGAGACGATAACCGAGATTGTATTTTCTGTGACCGAGATTTGTTTGATGGGGATTTGCCTATTATTGGCTACTTCTAACACGGCGACCAATATGCTCTGGTCTGCCTTAAACCCGCTACCAACAATCGTGACCAGCCCTATATCAGTAATTATCTGAAATTTCATCGAATTCGCCAGAGAGTGTTTGATTTCATTTAACGATGATTTCTGAAATAAAAAAGAAACCGTTCCATCATTCATGGAAAATAGATCGATTTGGCCAAGCTTTTCGAGCAATTTCGGATAATTTTCATCATCCTCAGCAATTATTAATTTAGCGAGATTCGTGTTATGGGCAATTCCGGATACATAGCTTTCATTCGGGATACAAATCGTCGTCGTATCTTTCTTACCATCGGTCACCACGGTTCCTCCTGAATCAGTAAAACTCGATAATACTCTTATTTTTACATTACATCTCTTCGCGATTAAAACGGCCCTTGGCTGCAATACTTTGGCGCCACAGTACGCGAGTTCCAGCATCTCATCATAAGATATTTCATCTAATCTTTTGGAATCTAGTACAATTCTTGGATCTGCCGTATAAACTCCATCGACATCCGTATAAATGAGGCACTCATCCGCCTTGATGGCATGAGCGACTGCGCAGGCCGTAGCATCAGATCCTCCGCGTCCTATCGTCAATATATCACGATTCTCCGACAGTCCTTGAAATCCCGTAATCACCGGGATAATACCATCTTCGATGGTTTCCATAATCCTCGAAATATCGATGCTCGTTATGCTGGCATTCGAGTAATTCCCGGCCGCATGAATCGGAGCTTGCCAGCAATTTAACGATCTCGCTGGAAGGCCAGCCGAACACAATCCAGCGGCGAGTAATCCAGCCGCGACCTGTTCTCCGGAGCTTATGATGGCATCGTATTCCCGGTGATCGGTTGAATCGTGGACGGCTCTCGCTAGGTCGATTAAATAATTCGTAACTCCCTGCATTGCCGAAGTTACGACGACGATCTTAGCCCTGCTCGATTCGATCAGTTTCACGATAATCGAAGCCGCGAGTTTTATTCGTGTAGGATTCCCGACCGACGATCCACCGAACTTAGCGACATATAAACTCATTTATAAATCAAATCGAACGACCTTAACCTGGGAGATCTGTATAATCTATCCAACCCACGTGTCCATCTGGTCTCTTGTATACCACATTTATTCTACCGTTGTCCGAATTCTTGAACATGGTGACCGGAAGGCCCGTTAGATCCATCTTCATGACGGCCTCACTGACGCTCATGTCGAGGATTAAACGCTCCTGTTCCGCGATGATTAAATGCTCTTCGTCGCCCTGTGGATTTCCCTCTCTCCTGATGACGTATCCCGTAGCATTGATCGACTCTGATATCCAATGCTTCCTGCGCTTCTGGTCTTTGAGCCTACTTTTGTGGCGCCTTATACGCGCTTCCAGGCGCGATATCGCATCCGCTACGGCCTTGTATGGATCGTTTGAAACTCCATCCGTCCTGATGATAAATCCATGCGTAATATGTAGGCATATTTCAACATTAAATAATTTCTGCTCTTTCTCGACGGATACCATCGTATCGACGTCGGTCCCTATATACTTATCGATCAGACTCGTTATTTCATCAATAGCATGCGTTCTGAATGCATTTCCAACATCAATATTTTTCCCAGAAACATTAATATTCATGAAAAACGACCTCGTAGTAAAGAAGTTCCATCACATCGACCGGAATAGTAGCAATTTTAGCAATTTTTATAAACCGAAATCTGGTGAAGTTTCTCAAAAAAGCACATTACCAGGGTAGCGATCGAGTATAACAATGTATCGGAGAGTTTCCAATCAAAGATAGATGAAACATCATCACTCAACTTAATCCAGCCATCATAATATTCAGCAACAATGAACCACAACTCGATCATTCATTCTAACATGTGTTCTTGGTTCTCTGTGTT
>JAISBC010000038.1 GCA_031266385.1 Holosporales bacterium | reverse complement strand
GAGGAAGGTCTGCGGCCTTGGCTCAGGGGAAGGGGGGAGTAATCCTTTCTTGCTGGGCCGAAAACATGCTCTGGCTGGATGCCCGCCCTGTTTGACTGCCTATACAGGCCCTCATTCTTGTGTCTGGTGGCCTGCCTCCAACCAGGCTCCCGAGGGAATGGGGGAGGTACCTTACGTTAACCCGGAGACTATGGAGGAGCTCTGGGCTAGGGGGCTGGACTTTGGGTGGGCTTGTGACCGTGAGTACCCTTTGCCGGATGTGGGGATGACTCCCTTCCATTATTACGAGGGATACTGGTCCGTAGCTGCGCTAACTGGGGTCTTTTGCCAAGAATGGTCTCCTTCGCCTCCGTGGGTCTCTGTGTTACCTAGGGCTGTTTGCTATTGGGGGATTGTTGCACTGGGAGTGGGTGGGGTGCTGGGATGTGCTGCCCAGCGATTGCTGTGCCGGGGTATGCGGCTGTTTCCAGTCTGTGGGGGTTTGTAGGGTGTATGTATTGGGGGTTGTGTTTGTGATGCTTTTGCTTAAATTGGGGACATTGTCTAGGGGTTGTGCTCGCTCGCAGGGGCGGCGTGGATTTCTCTGCTTGGTGATTCTTACTCTGAGACTCCCATGTATGGGTACTACTGTGTATTACGGCCAACCGTGGTTGATGCATTTTCCTATGTGCGGGGGGGATGTTTCTGATTTGGGGTGGGATCGGGGCCGCAGGGATGCTTTATCGGGATGTCCGGGACCGGTGTTCGTGTCGAGTGTGCCTGCCGGGACGTTCTGGTGGCCGACCGCTACTGAGGATAAGTTGGGTTGTGTCAGGCCAGATTATTGTTTAAGTGAGGATTATAGGGCCAGTTTGAATAGGGCTGCCGATATGGGCTTTAGGGGTGGTATCTGGGGTTTTGATAAAGGAACTTACGAGAATGAGCCGTTCTCTCTGGCTGCTTATTATACTGCATACTGGACCGAGAAAGCTAAAAGTGGGAGATTTTCGTTTGATCCTTTGTGTTCTCCCCGGCCCACGACTCAGCCCGCTTGGACACCCGGAGTGTTCTTGGGTTTGACGGGCTGCGCCGTAGCTGGGATAGGCCTGGGATGGCTGTATGGAGGACATAAACTTCGCAAACCAAAATGGACTTTGTTTAAAACTAACGGAATCTGAATAATTGCTTGTGATGCTCATCATAATAAATAGGTGGAGGATATATTTTATGAAAAATTTTAATAAATTTGCTAACAAGAACGTTGGAAAACCAGGCGTTTCAAGGCGTTGGGGGGGGGGGCTCTTATGGTCTTGGAGGGTGATTCTTGCCCTCTCCTGCTGCGGAGATGCTCTTTCTGATTGGTTTCCTGCCGGACCTTGCTTCAAACCCTTTAGTGCATGGGAGTCTAAGGGTGTCTTTGTTGAGTGGGGCCGGAATTCTTACTTGAGGGGAGATCCGGGCCCATTCTGTATTATGTGGGGCAGTGATTCTAATTCAGTGGAGTGGTTTATTCCAAACTTGCCTGAGGTTCCTGCCGAGATATTGAGCTTACAGCGTGGACCTGCTATGCAAATGCCTGGTTTTATTTTGTCTGTGTTTGGCGGGAATTATTTATCGTGTGGATTTATCGGATTTGAGGACGCCCCTCTGCCTCTGCGTGATTATGCTCTAGGCTACTGGAGGGCTCGTTCTGAGGATGGTGATGGGAGGAGTGATAGTTGGGTGTTGGGAATACGACTGCTAAATGATGCTTGGCACCATGGAATTTCAATTGCTGACTGGGAAGTTCCATTGCAGATGCAAGGGAGAGTATCTGGCGAAAATATTTCTGATTTATTTGATCTATGCGGGAAGTTTTATAATAGATTCCGGGTAGCCTGTTTTGTTGGTGGATCTTTGGGATTGGGGTGGTTTACTACAGCCATATATCATCGTTTCTGGAAGAATACATGTCACAAAGTATCGATCCAGAAACTATCTTTACTCCGATAAATTGAGTCTCTATTTCAACTTTCTAACAAAATCCGGAAGAGGGAGGCAACACAAACTTCCGGAGCAGCTTACACACCATTGTAGATTTTCGGGTGACCTCTTTAGGATTTCATCCGGGAGAGGTGTTTCGAAATCTCATCCTTTCCTGCTATTACTCTTTTTTCCTTTGGGTCTGTGTCTTGACGCACCTACTTGGACGTCCTCAGATTGGCCAATAGTTGCCGGGAAATAATCTCTTAATTGAACAATTATCTTACCGATCTCGCTTACAGCGACAACAATACAGTGCTTAGATTTCTTTCCTTGATGAGCCATACTAGATAGTACTCGGGCTAAGAGTTCAAATGGGTCTGCCATATCTGGTCTATTCATCTCATTGAAACGTTGACCGAACCGACTGCAGGATCCAGCAAATTCAGCGGTGAATAGGCTGTGGGGATTGCGATCAAACCTGCGACTAACCTCAGATACAAAATTCCTCGTATGGTCCTCAATTGAAGCATCGTCTTGAGCGACTAACCTAACCATTGACAGAGCCCATTCCCCACAGTAGTTAGCAAAGGATAGGCCGAGGAAGCAAGCGATACGAGTTAATTTGCACATAGTAGTTAAAAATCCGTTAAAAGCATAGTCGTGTTAGTTTGTGAGTTAAATTTTTCGATGTCAACACAAAAAATTTCTCCTTTTCGCCATCGGTGACATAAAGTAACTCGGCGGGATATCAATGCCCCCTTAAAATTAATGCTCTAAAAAATATGTTAGAAAATGAGATTAAGCGATATAATGATCATAGGAACGGGAAGTAGCGCAGCCTGGTAGCGCACTTGCTTTGGGAGCAAGGGGCCGGAGGTTCAAATCCTCTCTTCCCGACCATATAGTCAGTTCTTCGTTTTTTTTGTTCGCCTGAAGAAAACGCGATGGGGAGATCGTTTTTTTCGTTGTGATTATCTTTTTTCGTGTCTTAGTCATATCTCTGTTCCTAATTGGGCAGGTCAGTGCCGCCGGCCTGGAAAAATTAGAAAAATGGAAGGTGGCCATCCGAAATCCTTCGAACCACAAAAACGTATTCTCTTTTTTCTATTACAATCCTCACTGGCCACTATTCCAAGAGTCCGTCAAAGAGGCCGAGAGAAATATTCCCATTCCTCCGACCAATAGTCCATTCCTCCTGACCTGGTTTAAGAGGCATCCTCCAATGACCGGGGATGGAACCATCGCTCATGCGTATTGCCTCCTGCAAACCGATCCAGAACTTGGAAAGTTGTATATCAAGCAAAATTGGATTTTCCAGAATTTCTCCGATGATTTTGCCGTGAGATATCGAGAAGAATTCGAAAAATATCTGACTCCTATCGAGGATGCTAGGCGGGCCAAACGCCTCATGGCTCAAAATAAAATCCCGCAATTAATTGCGATGAAAAAGATGGTGATCCCACAAATCGCGGAATATATTGCTCTATTCTTGCGACAGAATTTCGCCGAAAAATCCTCGGGTTTCTCAGCGAAGGATCTGCAGGATCCGCGGAAAAAATTGAATATCGTTCAAGGCCTCATCGATCGAAAACAGATCACGAAGGCCGCCGATATTTTGGCGATGAGTAATAGAAACGAAGAACAGTACGAACAGGACTTCTTCAATCAAAGGCGGTATGTGGCATATGAAATCCTAAGGTCTGGGAATCCGAGATTATCATATCAGGTGATGGAAAAATGTAAGTTACAAAATCACCAAAATAACGAAAATCATGTGAAGGCTAAATGGTTATTGGGATATATATCGTATCGCTTTCTCAAGGATTACGATACGGCAATCGATCACTTCGAGGATGCCTATAATAATTCCAGGACGGCCATAAGGTTGAGCAAGAATGCATGCTGGCTCGCCGAAGTCCATCGAGCAAAAAATGATATCGTCCCAGCGATTGAATGGTATAAAAAAGCGGCCATTCATTTTAATACGTTCTACGGATACGTTGCTCATCATAGGCTCTCTGGCCTCCCGAGTGGTCGATTTTCCGTTATAGATGACATATATGCCAATGATTTTTCGATTACCCCAACCGATCTAGAAGTCCGTTTTTACGGCCGAGAGTTAGTCCAAACTCTGATGGAAATTTCAAAGAGTAAATCGCATAAGAGGTACGCCAAAGATTTTTATCGACAACTCGTGAAGGAAATAGAGGATCCGAATGAAGAACTCCTCCTCCTTGATATTGCGATCGCCCACGACGAATTACCAACCCTAATCTCAACGATATCTCGAAAACAGCATTTTTTCGTCGGGAAAAGGGCGTATAGAGTCTTGAATAACGAGGAGATGGGGTATATCCGGAATGTGAAAAATGATCTATGTTTTTATGCAATCGTTCATTCCGTAATTCAAAGTGAAAGTAATTTCAACGCAAATGCGGTGAGTCACGTAGGGGCGGTTGGATTGATGCAAATAATGCCGACGACTGCCGATTACGAAATGTCGAGGATAAAATTTTATATTGGGCAGGGAGTTCCGCTATCCAATCGGAAAAAAAATATACTCATTGGATCCAGTATTTTATCCCGTCTATTACACAAATATAATGGGAATATAGTCTATGCGGTCGCCGCATATAATTGCGGTGAAGGAAATCTCTCTAAATTCCAAAAAAGTATAAGCAAATTAAAGGGGCTGTCCTCGATAGATCTGATGGAACTAATTCCGTATAAGGAAACGAGGATATATGTTAAACACGTCCTCAGATCCCTCTTTGAGTATCAAAATATGTTCGGCCCATCGGATTGTTATGGAACATCAAATATAGCTAACTTCGACCAAGTGACGGCATAGAAAGTTACGATCAGATTCCGCGCAATTTGAAAACAGAAGACAGAGGAGCAGATTTCTTAAACAAAAGATTCCAAGCTAAACACCCAGTGGCAACACAACCCGTTATAAACAACCATCGCTTGTAAGTAGCGGCAACTTTCTCGGCATTGGATGCATATGCCTTGTACTCAGCCGATTCAATCTTATAATTCCATACTAGAGAGTTCAGATCAGTCAAATAATTATCGAGTCCTACACATAAATCGGTCCCACTAGTCTCTCCCCCATTTGAATTATATGGCACAGAATGTCTATCCAACACAGTCTTCAACTGATTCTTAGTGTCATCGCCAAACAACCCGTAAACTTCCCTAACATCGCGACCTAAATTAGCCCGTTCCGACCAAAAGTGCATACAGGCAGGCAAAGTAAAAACGCCGGGGAACATCATACCCATAGTGAAATACTGATTAGACCATCGCTCATCACACCAATACACAGAATCCCAATCAAACCCCGCCCCCAGTGGCCTAGAAGGTTCAAAGTCGCAATCAACAAAAGACAAAGACCCCAGATAATCAGAGGAATTCCCTCTGAGAGAAAACAAAGCCACCGGACCACTTCCTCGATTCAAGTCCCCATCAGTAAAAACATCCAAAACTCCTTGAAACCGATGATTATCCTGTGCTCCCATCTCCGATCGGTCTGTCACAACCAAAGCCGGGAAGGCAAACCAATTCTCCTTACCTAGTGCAACAGACAGGGAAACAAAAACAGACACGAATAGAGTTAGTAGGAGCCCCCAGCGCCTTGTGAGGACTGGTTTTCCAACGTTCTTGTTAGCAAATTTATTAAATATTTTCATAAAAATATATCCTCCCTAATATTTCTACATCAATTGTATCGTATTAAAGTTTATAATCCTTTAACCTTCATAACACAAATCTTGGATTTTGATTTTTTGTATCCTCCGATGAAGTATCCCAATCCCAAAACACCCAGAGACCAGGCAGACCCGCAGATCACCCAAGTAACCCTCGGAGTCACCTTCTCAGACGGGACATCCTTCCCCCATCCTCCGGCATTAAATTCCTCCAAATACCCGTAAACCCAGCCATCCAAGAAGTCCATCTGAGAACTACTGACACTATCATAATGGACCAAATAACATGCATTCTTAAAAAGAGCATTAGATAACAATCCGCTCCATGGGGCATCCCTAGCCGAATCCACCATTTCTCCCGGGAAATCAGGAATATCTGGCACAGGCACAAACATCCCATCCGCCACATCATCCCACACGGACAAAGGGACAGGTTCTCCTCGTTTACAAGCATCCCGCCCTAAGACAACAGATAGGGGAGTCCCGTGATTTAGATACCAAGGAGGCCCTGGAGAACAGGTCCAACGCCCCGTCGATGCCACACAGGAGGCAATCAATCCCCCTAGGGCAGGCAGGATGGCAGCAGGAGAGAGGAGCCCCCCCCCCCCAGAGTCTTGTGGAGCCTGGTTTTCCAACGTTCTTGTTAGCAAATTTACTACATATTTTCATAAAAATATATCCTCCCGCAGTATTTATATAATCATATTAGCTTATTATTATTTAAATTTAGTAAACTGGAGAAATTTTACAGCTACTCTTATCTCGTTGAGGTAAAATTCATTCAGGGAGTCTAATGAGTTAATCTCAAAATAAATCCAGCTAAAGCGATTACCAGGCTCTTCGCGATGTGGAGAAGAACAAAAACGAGGAGAGCAGAGAAATCCAGACCCATTATCGGGGGGATAAATCTCCTCAGCACGGAGAATAGAGGCTCCGTCTTTGTCATCAAGAAAATGTAGATCCTAAAGAAAAAGCCATCTCTATTTTTTAAGGCGCCGAAGAGGACGAACCATCCGAGAATAATGTACCCAAACAGCACGTATTCGATGACTTGAAGCACCGAAATTATGAGGTGAGCTAGGATTAGGATCAGCACGATGCCCCTTATGTTAATAAGTCCGAAGAAGGACGGATCCATTCCTCTTGGTCTCGAGGAGGGCCTTCCCCGTTCCTAGGACCACACAATTCAGAGGGTTTTCAGCGACCTTAGCGGCAACCCCAGTGATATGAGATATTACGTCAGATAGATTCGGTAATAGGGCTCCACCACCCGTTAAAGTTATCCCAGTATCGACAATATCTGCCACCAGCTCGGGTGGTGTCTTTTCTAGGGCCGCTTTGACGCCGCTAGCAATCGCTGATATGGGGTCCATCAGGGCTTCGGCCACGTGTTTCTGAGTTAGCTCGATATCCTTCGGATTGCCGTCCAGGAGGCTCCGTCCCTTTACCGACATCTTCACATCTTTGCTCGTCGAGGTGCAAACCGCCGCCCCGATTTCTTTCTTAATCCTCTCGGCCGTTGATTCCCCGATGAGGAGGTTGAAATTCTTCCTGGCATAAGTCGCGATTTCCTCGTCCATGCGGTCTCCCCCAACCCTCAGGGACGATGCAAAAACTATTCCACCCAGAGAAATGACGGCGACCTCCGTGGTTCCTCCACCGATATCGACTACTATCGAGCCCTTCGGCTCGGTTATGGGCAATCCCGCTCCAATGGCCGCCGCCATCGGCTCCTCGATGAGATAGACCTCGCGGGCCCCGGCCCCTTCGGCCGATTCTTGTATAGCCCTTCTCTCGACGGCCGTCGCTCCGAATGGAACACATATGACGATCCTGGGGGATGTGAATATCCCGCGATTATGGACCTTCTTAATGAAATATTTAATCATTTCCTCGGCGACTTCGAAATCGGCGATGACTCCGTCCCTCAGGGGGCGAATGGCTTGGATATATCCCGGCGTCCTCCCGAGCATCTGCTTGGCATCGTTTCCGACCGCTAAAACCTCTCTCCTGCTGTTCAAATTCGCGACGGCAACGACGGATGGCTCGTTTACGACGATTCCTCGTCCATTAACGTAGACAAGGGTATTGGCCGTCCCGAGATCGATCGCCATATCGGTCGATAGCATGCCAAATAGCTTACGAATCACTCAGAAATCTTCCAAGAAAATTAAGACCATGAGATTATAGTATGAAAGGAAGCTGTCTGGAAATAATTCCTCATCACAGCATCAGGGCTGCCTCACGATTTTTTTTAAAGGACAAATGTGCTAAATAAATACCGAGTGTAGTTATAACTTTGGTTGGTTATGTTGGAATTAGATAGTGTTGATAGTTTTTTAGATGACTTGATGGATATAGAAGACCCACGAGAAGACTGGAATAAACTTTACAGTGCTACTGAGATTCTGTTTTTAACGTTATGTGCTATATCATGTGTAGCCAACAGTTGGCGAAATATTGAGCTCTA
>JAISBC010000037.1 GCA_031266385.1 Holosporales bacterium | reverse complement strand
GCTGTGTAAATTAGAAGAAGCTTTGGTTGTTGGAATGTGGGTAAGTTTTGGTAAACTTATCCACATTCAATGTAACCAATGATAGGTAAACCTTTTTTAATTTACAGAGGTGAAATATGGTAAAGAAAACTAAATCAATCTTTAAAGAAGAAACACTGAACGATATCGTACAGTATTGTGGATCTCAAGAAGAGTTAATGACAACCTTCAAAACCTTACAAAAAGCCTTGATTGAGAAGGCGAAAGAGACAGAAATTCCTCATTCGAGCCCCAGTTAATCAAGAAAGGACAGACTGAATTCAAGGGGTTCGAGGAGAAGATTATATCGATGTACGCGAGGGGAATGATGAGTATGAAAGATATCCAAGGACATCTCCTTGAGATCTATGGGAGTGAGGTATCACATGAGTTCATTTCTAGTGTTACAGATAAGGTGGTTGATGATGTAAATGTATGACAAAATAGAGGGTTGAATACTGTGTATCCAATACTTAATTTAGACTGTATCGTGATAAAGGTGAAAGAAAATAATCAGATAATTAATAAATCTGTATTCCTTGGAAGGATGGGAAGGAGGTATCAGCTTCTTTGAAGGGGATTTATAACTCTGGGAATGCCGAATATGATGATATATGGAAACGAAATTGACAGGGGATAATCCCGTTTGTAGCCTTCCCGAGCTATATCAGAAATGCTATCTATTCAACAACAATTACTATCGAGGCAATTAACCTTCACAAATCAGGAAAATTATCAAGACGAAGGGGTGTTTCCCGAACGATGAGGCCGTTTTTAAATTGGTGTTTGTGGCATTGCAAAAGGCCCAGAAAAAATGGACGATGCCGATAAGAGAATAGAAAGTGTCCCTAACCCAGTTTTCCATCCTCTTTTGGCAATTTTACACAGTCTCTATGATGGACTCAGCACCGCAGCATTCGCGCAGTAACCTTTGTCCTTTTTTCATTGACTCGAGACACGGTATCTATTTGTATCAAATCTGCCTGAGCTGATTAAAGCATTTCTATGTCTTCATTTCGGGGAAGGCGACTCCTCTGGACCGACCTCTGGGTGGGCTTGCGATCTGTGTACGAATTGCAACAATTGTGGAGTCATTTTCTCGAAATCTCTTTTTGCTTTTTGGTCGGCATCCTTGTTCTCTGCTTGGAGTGTGCTTAGTGACACTACTCCATACGATTTTCCATCGGAACTCGTTAAGGTATGAAGGCCCCCTACTGCCTGAGATAAGCGATGCACTATTCCTCTAAATCGTTCTAAGAGGCCACAATGCACGGCATTGTAGCTACTGAGACGAATTCTGGTCAGGACAGCTATATGTGTGGTCAACGCTTCAATAACGCGAGTTAGTTCTTCGAGTCTTTGATATAATGCTTGAATTTCAAGCCGATTAGTTTGGCTCTCTGGTGCTACTGTGTGATCTAACTGGAGTGTGCCGGGGCTCTCTGTTGCTACTGCTTGATCTAACGGGATTGGGCCGGGGCTCCCAGCCGATGCTGCGGATGCAATAGGATTACAGCCCCAGCTCATTAATAATCCAAAAACCAGAGCCAACTTTGCAATTGAAGGCATATCTTTCCTCTCTGGGCCATTTTATCTGTATCACTATTAGCTATTCTATTCCATCATACTTAATTTTCAGTTAATAGCGAGTCTAATTGCCTTAACTTGCACTTTAGTATATATTGAGCCTAATTAATATTGATCTGAATATATCTAATTCTGATGGATCAGGTGGAAGTCTTTGAAGAGGCTTTTCAAGCCGCGGAATATCCAGCACGAGGATATCCACCGCCTGGGAATTGGACAGTTGGCGGTTGGGGCTGAGAGCCCATTTGGAAGTTCCCATACTGCCCCTGTTGATACGGGTTTTGCTGCTGGGCCCCCATCTGCTGGGACCACGACGCAGGAGGATCAGGAAGACTTATTCCATCTCGGAGCGATTGTATGTGTCTATTCCTTCTGAGGCGCTCTACTTCGTCAGATGCACAACTCGGTAGGTTCGAAATATCGAGATGCTGCAAATAGGGAGAACCAGCCACCACGATCGCTTCGATCATTCGCCCAGAAATCATGGTCCCGTTCAGCAAAAGCCCCTGCAAACATAATCTGGGAAGAAACTCGACTAAGGTTGCCGCATCCGCATCAGTCAATGGATTATTCGAGAGATCTAGAACAGATACTAAATTGGGGTGACTTGCGAGATTCGTTAGCAAAACTCGAAACAAATCCCCTGAAACATTGCTGTTGGCTAATGTTACGATCCTCCCGTTCGTTCCACCCGGATTATTAACGTCACCGCCTAGCCTCATCACAAAGTAAGTTACTGCATCTGGGGAGGGCAGTACGCCGGGATAATTTGCGAATACGATGGGATTAACAGGTGCAGTTAGAGCATCTAGACTTGTGGACAATTCCGGAGCCAACTGTGGCAGGGCTGGCTCGCTCGGGCTGACTTGCGCTTCCTCTGGAGGAAAAAGGCCCTGTAGCCTATCCCGTATTTCAGCGTACGATTTCTGGTTTTTTTCGACTATTTCCGCCGCTTTCTTGACCAAACCAAGAGCTTTAGCCCCCAAGTTGCCAAATTGATCAACCAATTTACTAGCCATATCTAAGGCCTGTGGAGCATTCTTCATCACATTTGAGGCTACATTTGCAGCTTGGCTTACAACTCCCGGAGCATTCTCCATCACATTTGAGGCCACTTTTGCTACCTCACCAAGAGCGCTTCCTGCTTGTTTCTTGAGATTATCGAAAAGACCAGAATGCGATTCATGAACAAATATTACACTCGTAAACATTAAGTGAAATGCAGGAATGCACAGAGTGCGCAATATGAATTTTTTATTCGGCGAATGAGAAGACTTATTGCCTCGGCTTGGCCATGATAAAAACTTCTTATACATATTATTCAAAACTGAAAATATAGACTGATGATTAATGGTACCGCTGAAAACTTAAGATAATATTAATTCGACAATTAAATAATTTGATTTCTCAAGTATATGAATTATTAAGACCCTGCGCCTTTCTTCCAAATTAACCAACTGATGTCGTTTGGGGGACTACCCTGTCGGAATTGATGTTCCCGTATTCCAGGACCAATCCCGTCAGTAATTTTTCCTGGTATTGTTCTGAGATCGACTTAAATCCTAGATTATCGATGGCATATTTTTGCAGGTCGTGTTTACTACTCTCGGAATATATCATATTGCTCAAATTCTCATCGATCTTCAGGATTTCAGAAATAACGGTCCGACCGCATGTAGATTTCTTCCTCACCAACCTCTGCGCCACGATCGTAATAACATTTTCTGCTATTAGAGACGGAGAAATTTCGAATTCTTTAAGCCGTGCGATTGCCCCGAAGCTATCATTCGCATGAATCGTCGTCAAGACTAGATGACCCGTCATAGACGCCCTGATCGCCATTTTCGCTGTCTCCTTATCGCGAATTTCTCCTATCAGGATGACATCAGGATCCTGCCTCAAAATGGATTTAACTCCATCCGCAAAATTTATTAATCCATGTTTTATTTCGGTTTGCCGCACATTTTGAATCTTATACTCCACGGGATCTTCTAACGTCATAATATTTCGAGTCATTTTATCCATCGTTTCGAGGAGCGAATATATCGAGGTCGTTTTGCCCGACCCAGTCGGCCCGCAAAAAATAATCATGCCATGCTGACGAGAAGAAATTTCCTTTAAATGCAGCACCTGTTCATCAGAAAAACCGAGACTCTCTATCGCGATTAGGGATTTGTCTTTATTTAGCACTCTAATCACTATATTTTCGCCGAAAGATGTCGGATGAGTAGATATCCTCAGATCGGTATTATTTATTTGGAAGTGCCCCGATTGCGGTCGCCTAGTTTCGGCGATATCCAGCTTGGCACTGACCTTCAGAGAGATGGCCAGCCGCTCGAATTCATCTATGCTGATTATTTTGATGCGCTCCAGAAGACCGTCGATCCTAAACATTATCGTAAACGTCTTATCGAACGGCGTAATATGAACATCCGAGGCATTCCTCCTAATCGCCTCCGATATAATCTTCGTCATATGGCTCGATTTGGCGTCGTTCAATTCATCAAATTTATCTCGAATATCGCTTTTCTTTGCCACGTAATATATAGGCCCCAAATGGGCGAACCCATTACAAGAAGACAGGCAACACCTGACCTTATCCTTGGCCTCTATATTCCCCGGATCATCGATGGCGATATGAACACAACCAGGAGATATGCGGAAAGGAAGGGTCAAATATCTCTCCAACGTCGCATAATCTAAATCATTTATTCTGGAAAAATCGCTCAGATCGGTATATTCCAGCTCGAAAAATTCCGCCTTCAGCTTGGAAAGCTCATTTTCGGAAATATCACCTATGCTTACCAACAGATCATAAACATAAGAAAATACATCACCAGTCTTATCGCTTACGATCTGATATAAATCATCATTTATTACACTTTTCTGTCTCAAAAATTCCAGGAATGACATCGGTCATATTAAAGCCTCATCAGCATCTCTGGCCCCTTTCCAGTAGCCACAGCGATGGAAATAGCAAGCTGCTGTATGTGATCTCTGGCGATGACAGAAGCAGCCGTTAATTGTCGGGAAACGATGATATCCTTCTGTTCTTTCTTCTGTTTTTCCGAATTTAGTGACACTTCCACTGGCTTTCCTTCAGGGCCTGCCTCTGTATCGGCAGAAGTCTGTCCTTCGTTGTTTGGTACTGAACCAACTTTAGCCATTGCAGGCTGAGGATTCACGAGTTGTCCGAGCAAAAATATTACAGCTAATAACATGATGAAACTCTCTCCGAAAAACGAGTCCTATATACCGATAAGTCTAGATCGCAGAAGTTAAGGATTCGTTAATTCTTGAAGAAGTTCCTCACGAAATTCGCAAAGATTGGGAGCGCTACCTTGGAGCCAGAGGCATGATTTCCAAGTGATCTTGGAATTTGATATCCAACGAAAATGCAGATCAGGTATGTTTTGTTTCCGGTAGAAAATGCTCCCACAAACCATGCATCTCTGAAATTACTGGTCGTTCCAGTTTTGCCAAAAATTTCGATTCCAAATTCTTGCTCGAGAGGCAGTAATTTCGTGGCCGTCCCAAATTTAACTACATCGTGCATCATATTTTTCATTGTTTCTGCCGTTTCCTTAGACAGGACGTATTTCTGGCGTTCCTCGCAAAGGAAGCCGGTCGTCGCTTCGTCGAGGATCTTGACTGGCCCGGTCTGCTCAATCTTCTTGATAAATCTGGGAAAAAGTATGACACCACCATTAAATATGGCCGAAAAAGCGGAAACAAGCTTTAATGGTGTCGTTTCAACGCTGCCTAAAACCCCAGAAATTGGAACATTTTTATCTGAGACCTCAACGGATTTTAGAACTTTGTTGATGGGGCCCATACCCAGCTTCACCGCCAAATTAACCGTCGATAGATTTCTGGAATAAATAAGGGCTTCTCTTAATGGAATCTTACCGTAACTCTTTCTATTATAGTTATGTGGAGAATATACCTGCCCATTCGATAATACAATTCTTACCGGTTTATCGTCTATGAGATCATATTCATCGAATCCATTCTCCAGAGCCGCCGCATAGATGAACGGTTTAATCACTGATCCGGGCTGCCTTTGTGCCTGCGTCACGCAATTAAAGAAGTTGATATCAAAGCTGAGGCCACCTGAGAGTCCCAAAATATCTCCATTACTCATATCCATGACTACTATTCCGCCGGTGACATCTGGCATCTGAAATAGCTCATACGATCCATCCTCCATAAGTCTACATAGCGTAATATCACCGACCTTCAAATTAGCATCCGTATAAAATTCATTTGACTTGGTTATCTTTATTATTTGATCATTTGAATCTTTACATATGAGAATCGAATTCTGATTTTCTACGACGATGCAATGTGTAATTTTGTTGAGCATGGTCGGTATGTGGGTATTGATGTCTGAGAGTATCTCTTTGGCAGGTTTCGATTCACTGACAACATTACGAATCGTTCCAGTCCAAGGTTTCTTTTTCGTGAAATCGATGAGTCCATCTTCCAGAGCCTTCGTCGCACAATATTGAATTTTTTTATTCATCGTTGTTGTGATTGAAAATCCGCATCTCGGAAATACATCGCGTGATACTACTTGAGAAAAGATTTTAAATATTTCATCAGAAAAATATGGAGAAAATACTTTATTTTTTCTAAATTTAATATTTACTGGTTTTGAAATTGAATTTTTTAATTGTGTTTCGGAAATATACCCGAGATCCCGCATTTGATATAATATCGAGTTTCTCTTTGTCAATATTTTAGCTGAATTTCGAGAATTTATATAAATTGATGGAGCGCTTGGTATCGCCGCTAGAAACGCGGCTTCGTGCGGTTCGATATCCTCTATCTTTTTTTTACCGAAATAATAATTATATGCTTCGACGATCCCATAACATCCTTTTCCCAAATATAATTGGTTTAAATATATTTCGAAGATTTTATCTTTGCTGATGGTCGACTCTATTCTAAACGCCATGATTGCCTCACGACATTTCCTGGCCAGACTACGTTCATTTCCGACCAGTAAATTTTTGGCGATTTGCTGGGTTATTGTTGATCCACCTGCTGGTTTCTTGTTCCATGATTTTTTGGCGGTATTTTCAACGATTGCTCTTAATAGGCTATAGAAGCTGATACCAGAATGTTCATTAAAATCACGGTCCTCGGCGATGATGAATGCCCCCTTTACTATCGATGGAATCTTCTGAAACGGAATGATGACTCTACGTTCAACTGCATACTCTTCGATTAATTCATTTTCGGAGGAATATACTTTCGTTGTAACCGGCGGAGAATAGTTCAATAGGGTCTCTTCGCTCGGTAAATCCCGACCGTAGTAAAAGAAAACGGACGCCATTATGGCTAGAATCAAAAATAGGAAGCTGAAGAAGTAAAAAAAAACCTTCGATAATTGCTTAAAAAGCATCGATAACTACGAGTATTTTTTCGGTTGGACGGCCTTTTGCTGGGATCGACTCAGGCCAACAATTTGGAGATTTACGTTACCTTTGAATCGGTTAAATCTGGCTAACTTGCCGCCGATTAGTTTGCGCGGCTCTTGCTTCACGAAGGCTAATGGATTGATCGGGCGCCCATACATAAGAACTTCATAATGCACGTGCGGACCGGTTGTAACGCCAGTATCTCCGGAATATCCGATCACCTGCCCTTGGTTAACGCGCTGGCCACTTCTCACAGTGATCCTACTCAAATGCCCGTATGCCGTACCGACTTTATCCGTATGATTGAGTTTGACGTACTTCCCGTACCCACAATAATTGGATGCCTTGGCGACGACGCCGCTCGCGGCCGCATAGACAGGAGTCCCAACCCTAGCTTCCAGGTCAACTCCGGAATGCCCCCTTAGTCTACCAGTTATCGGATGAATCCTCAATCCAAATCGAGATGTGATTTTCATACGACTCAGCGGCTGAGCTAGCATCGATCCAGCCCTGGCGATCGTGCTGATGATCATTCCATTCGAATCTACGTATTCGCAGGTATTGTCAGTATCTCTGAATTTGTAGCACCTGTAGATTTTACCGCCGTGTAAGATCGATACGTATAATAACTCCGGCTGCCCTACCATTTTCCCGTCATCATCGTAGAAATACTTACATAAAAACTCAAAATCGACGTTTCCCTTTGCCCCACGAATGTTAACGACCTGATTCAGGACACGAATGGCCTCATTCGCGATGTTTCCTTTGATGCCACATTGTTTCAGTGAATAGAGAGGAGAATTTGGATTCATGGATCCGGAGATATTTCGGATTACGCTTTTGACGGGGACATCAACCTTTTTGGCCGTAAAGCTAGCCCCCTTCTTTTCGACGACTATCCTGAATCGATAATCTGGACGAATTTCGAGACCAAGCAGAGTCAGGTTACCATCGGCATCCCTTTCTCCCCTAATGATCAGTTCCTGCCCGATCTTCAGATTACGTAGATTGAAAACTTTGGAGAGGGCACCGGAGGCCTGATATACCTCGGTATTCCCGAACCCGAGCCCCCCGAGAACGGACCCCAAAGTATCACCGCTCTCTATGACGACCGTATGCTCATTAGATTCAGAGAACGGCAACTTCGGGGCTGTCTCCTTAACTGGTGGTTGCGGAGTTTCATCGATCTTAACATCTTCATCTGCTATGGTGTCGGTATCATCCTGACCTATTTCTTGATCCTTGGCGACTAAATCCTGCTCCGCCGGTAAATCGATCACTCCAGAATCCTTCGTAAAAAGATCCTCATCCAAAACCTCTGGAATGATCGATGGAGAGTACATAACGTACTCGGTGAGCGAGATAGCCACGGCCAGGGCCAGTAGGCAGATACTGACGAAATTAGACTTCCTAACGACCAATAACACGACCTCCTAAAGCAATGGCTAACGCAAAATTGTACCAAAAAACTAACAAATGAGCAAAGAAAAACTAATAACTTCCAATTACATTTGATTTGATTACATGATTACTATCATCTTGATGCAGACTATAATACCAGAACAAAATTCTGAGTCAAGTTATATTTATGAAATCATTTGATGTGATGAGTTTGATGTGTTACCATTAGCGGATGAATATGAGATCTTTCTTGCGCACATCGATTGCTGTGATAGCGGTAGCTATCCTGATCGGTGTATACGTGCATTCCCCAAAATTTGGCAATCCTCCAGAAGGAGTCCGGCTGGAACGAATTCAAAAATCCCCGAATTACGAAAACGGGCAATTTCACAATTTTTATGAATTTGAAACGGGTGCTCCGGTAGGCGCAGTAGGGTCACGTAGAAAAGTGCTTGGTGTTATCTATAAGTTTATCTGCAAACTTTTCGCTAACGAAGACAATTACACTATCCCCAGCGCCAAGACTGATCTAATAAATTTAGACAGGAATGAAGATGTTTTGATATGGTTCGGACACTCTTCATATTTCATCCAAATCGAAGGAAAGCGCATAGCCGTCGATCCCGTATTAAGCAATGTTTCATCGCCGATCCCATTCTTCCCGGGCGCCTTCAGGGGCACTAATATCTATGCTCCAACCGAAATCCCAGAACTCGATTACCTGATCATTACCCACGATCACTGGGATCATCTGGATTATGAAACGGTAACCAAATTAAAGGCGAAGCAAGTAATTTGCCCGCTCGGAGTTGGGGCTCATTTCGAGCGTTGGGGATTCGATCCGTCCACATTATTGGAGATGGATTGGTATAATGAGGTCAATCTGCCAGACGGATTCCGCATCGTGTGCTGCCCAACTCATCATTTTTCAGGTCGGGGTTTTGCACGTAACCTATCTCTGTGGGGAGCATTTTTGCTGACATCTCCCAGTGGTTTTAAGATATATATCGGAGGGGATGGAGGTTATTGCCCACTTTTCGAAGCAATTGGCAACCAACTCGGACCGATAGATTTGGCACTCCTCGAAAATGGCCAGTATAACAAGGATTGGAACCACATACATATGCATCCGATGGAAACCGTGATGGCCGCTGAGGATCTCCGAGCGAAGGCCGTGATACCTGTGCATAACTCCAAATTCTCCCTCTCGACTCACTCGTGGAACGAGCCGCTTAATGAGATCTCAAGATTATCTAAAGAGAAGAAGATGCGCCTTTTGACTCCGATGATAGGGCAAAAAGTTAAGCTTAAGGACACAACTCAGACCTTCGCCACGTGGTGGCATTAACTTCCCAGTAAAGTCTGTCGATTGCTGTGGTAGAGTTTTGGCTCCATGATGTATAATCGAAGAAGTTGAACGATTGAGGTTGGCCATGCAACTCAACAAGGACGGAACGATAGATATCCGAGTTTTGTCTCCAGAAGAACAAGCTTTCATGAGGAATCATATTGCTCTGAAGTTTGGACGAGGCGACAGA
>JAISBC010000065.1 GCA_031266385.1 Holosporales bacterium | reverse complement strand
CTTTGGAGCCCTTGCCCTTTCTCTGTATCATTTGGTCTTTATTAGAGTAATCTTTATCTTTATTAGTGCCTTTCTAATTGTACTTTTTTCTACTTGGTTTTCTTATTAGTGGTTTATGATCAAGTACTAACACTGTCCACGTTGATATCTTGAATGTTTGGGAGATTTCCTTTATTGTGTGAGTATTAGTAAACTCCATTACTTTCTTCCTGAAGACTATGACAATATATTCGGAATCTCCTTAGGTGCAATTATAACAATTGGATGTTAAGAAAGTCGAGTATATATTGAAGTGAATCAATTTTTCCTAACGGGGCCTAGTTACACACGTATTTCCGTTCGCAGCATCTGCTTTTTTGTCTCAGATGCGTTTGGACTTAGCGTTGAGAATCTCGGATGCTTTGCCTTTGTGGTTTTGTTGATCAGTCCTGGAGATGGCGAGAGTATTTGCGGGTACATCCTGAGTTATGACGCTTCCGGCCCCTATCAATGCGTCGTCCCCGATCTTAATCGGAGAGATGATCGAGCAATTCGATCCGACGAGAACATTGTCTCCTATCACCGATTTGTGTTTCCTAACTCCATCGAAGTTACAGGTAATCGTCCCGGCACCTATATTCGACCGGTGCCCAACGTATGTATTTCCGATGTATGATAAATGTTTCACCTTGGCCTCTCGGCCGATCGTCGACTCTTTGATTTCAACGAAATTACCGACGGTTGAGCCGTCCATTATGACCGTTCTATCTCTTATCCTCGCGAATGGGCCGATCACGGCCTTCTCCATGATCACGCAATCCTCCAGATAACAGAAGGATTTAATGGTGGCTCCGGAGTTTATAGTGACCCCCTTCTTTATTACCACATTTTGCTCGATCGTGACGTTATCGGCTATTTTAGAATCAAAGGAAAAATAGACGGAGTCCGGATCGATTAATCTGACCCCCTTCCTCATGAATTCGTTTCGTAATTTTTTTTGGACGATTTCTTCGGCGAGGGATAGGTCTATCAGTGTGTTAATCCCGTGGAATGGCCAGTATTCATCGCTCTTTACGACCGAAATTTTTTTCCCATTCGTAGATAATATTGTTAATAGATCTGTCAGATAATATTCTCCAGAGTATTTATCCGGAGAAAGACTGTTTAAATCATCTTTTAATGCACTAGTTTTTATTCTATAAATCCCGCTATTTGCGTATCGATATAATTTTCCGTCATAAGCGGCGTCTTTGTGCTCGATGATTTTGACGAAGCCCTGATTGTCACACAGAACGCGCCCATACGGCATATCGAGCATATCCTCCGGAATTTTACAGGCGATGAAGGCGGCATCACCGTCGGTCCTCAGGAGCGATTTGATGTGTCGTGATTCGATGAGCGGAGTATCCGCACATAGGATAATAACATCCTCCGAATCGACGAATGGCATCGCCGTTTTAACGGCATCACCGGTCCCCAGGGGATTTTTCTGAACGACTTGGAAGCTACCATCGAATAGGTAGTGTCCCTCGATCTGAGGAGATACGACGGTTATGACCCTATCACTGAACGATGAGCATAAATTGATGAGGTACCGGATGATGGGCTGCCCAGCGAGCTCGAGAAACATTTTTGGGGAATCGAAGCGGGTCCGTGTTCCGAGCCCACCCGCAAGGATTATAAAATTAATACCCGTATCTGGAAGGTGACCGGTCATCGCCGCTCGAATAGCCCGCGTAAAAAAAAGACTCCAGAACCTAGAGCAATGTACCCGATTCTGAGATAATTTTCCTACAAAAATTTGATATCATACATCTCCTATCGTTTACCGAATTTAAATAGTAATTTGATACGATTACTATAGAAATATTGAGAGAAGATATATTTTTATGAAAATATTTAGCAAATTTTCAGATAAGAACGTTGGAGAATATCTTCTTAGTTTGGCTTCTTCCTTGGTTCTTTTCGCTATGGATTGCTCATGTAATTCCGTTGAATGCGTAGCTCCTGTTTGTTATTCGATTACTGGGGTTAGCACCGATTCTGAGGCCGTTAAAATCGGAAGGGAGGCTGCCCGTCGAGGGGTTCCAGGACCCAGTTCATACTACTTCTATGATAGTTCAGGGTTTGTTAGGGGGTGCTTTTTCCCAGATGGTATAGAATTACGAGAAGATTTGACGATTGCGCAGGTCGCGAAACATTGGACTGCAGTGCCATACGATTGGTGTTCTCGGGTCAGTGGTAGCTCGGGGAGATTGGTCCTTGCTGATGGGGCCACTAGTGACCAAGTGAAGTGGATGAATTGTTTGATTGCAGGGTACTGGGATGAAGCTCGTATACTGGGCTTCCCTTGCTTGACTAAGACTTGTGAGTGTTCTGAGATGGAACAGGCCTACAAGTCTCTATTGGTTAAAACATATGTTGCTGGTTCTATCTGCTCTTTGTGCTTGATCGGTGCTGCCTTGTATAATCGATGGACTAAGAAACATTCTGATAAGGTGTCCGTTAGGAAGATTAATGGTTTATAAACTTTAATACGATAAGATTACTGTAGAAATATTAGGGAGGATTAGATTTTATGAAAATGTTTAACAAATTTGCTAACAAGAACGTTGGAAAACCAGGGCTGATAAGGCGTTGGGGGGGGGGGGGCTCCTAATCTCCTCGCTCGGTATTAGCTTGTGGACTGGTGACGCGGCGGCGTTTGCTTCCTTCCCTACTATTTACAGAAAAGACCTCTACTACGCAACTTGGAGTTCTGTGGCTTTGAATATGGGGTACTCCGATGCTAAGAGGGGATGCTCGCCTCCAGTATTTATTGTGGACTTGGAATCTGCGTATCATTTCCTGTGGTGGCCAGGAACTACTAGTAAGCCGACCAGTTTAGACCCTATTGAATGGATCGTTGATCAGCCTGGCCTGGTGGCGGAGAAATTGTGGATGGATTCGTACTTGGGCGAGGGCTTCGTGGGTTTTGCAAGGGATTTTGGGTCTGAGGTTAGTTCTGCTTACCTGACTTCCTACCTTCATGGATATTGGGGGTATTACTCTCAGACCCATAAATTGGGAGATTGGTTTGTGGATCCTACCATGAAGTTGATCCCTCAAATTCTCAAGCTAAAATCCTGGGCTATAACTTCCACCGCTATCGGGGGTGTTTGTGCTCTGGGGTGGCTTGGAACTTCTATTTGGAACCGTTTGCGGAGGAATACATCCTCCAGTGCTTCTTTTCATAAATTACTGGAACCTTGATTCCTCGGGATTATTTTTGGAACATTTTCTGCATGAGCCCGGGGTTGTCGGAGATTTTTGACATCATCGTCTTGATTTGATCGAACTGTTTCAGGAGCCGATTGACCTCAGAGACGGGTTGTCCACATCCCGCGGATATCCTCCGTCTCCTCGAGGCATTGAGGATCTTTGGGTCGATCCTCTCCTTCTTCGTCATCGATCTAATGATCGCGATTTGTCTAGCCAACATTTTATCGGAGATATTTGCCTCCTTGAGATGTTCTTTAATCCTGTTCATTCCCGGAAGAAATTTGAGGAATCCGCTAATACCTCCTATTTTCTCCATCTGTTTCAGATATTTTTCCATGCCGTTGAGGTCGAATTTTTTCCCGGTGGGAATATTTTGAATTTCAGACAAAGTATCGTCATTCATCGCCTTTTCGACGAAACTCAAGACATCCCCCTTATCGAGGATCCTCGAGGCTATCCGATCAGGATGGAACACATCGATATCCTCTATTTTCTCTCCATTACATATGAATTTGATCTGGCAATTCGTCACATATTTTGCCGACAGGGCGGCCCCTCCCCGGCTATCACCATCGACTCTCGTTAAGATAAGTCCCGTCACCGCCAACTCTTCGTTAAATGTTTTCGCCGTATTGATAGCGTCTTGCCCCATCATACTATCGATGACGAGTAGGATTTCATCGGGTTCAACTATCTTCTTAATCTGCCCGATTTCATCCATCATTTCTGAATCGATATGTAGCCGACCGGCCGTATCGTATATCGTCACCTCGTATTTGTTACTCAATTCGGCGGCTTTCTTTGCAATCGAAACCGGATCATCACGTCCTAAAACTATATCATCGAAAAAATCTATCCCATTCCTTTGAGATAGTTTCTGAAGCTGTTCGATGGCGGCCGGTCTGTAAGTATCCAGCGAAACCGTCAAAACGTTCTTCCGAAATTTTGTTTTTAAGAAATTTGCCAGCTTCGCGGCGGTCGTGGTCTTCCCAGTCCCCTGAAGCCCCGCGATCAGAATCGATTTTTTTTTGGAGAGAACCTGGAGATCCGAAGTATCTCCCAAAAGATTAACGATTTCATCATAGACGGCCTTGATAATAGTCTGTTCCGGTGTCGTGCTTTTTATCGCCCGCTGTCCGATGAGTGTTTCTCTGAGGTTCGCGGTGAAGGCTCTGGTTACGCTCAGGGCAACGTCAGCCTCCAAAAGGGATACCCTAATCTCACGGATCGCGGTATCCACAATCTCTTCAGTCAGGACGCCCCGTTTTCTGAGCGAATCGAACACCGATAGCAGTTTCTGGGATAAATTTGAGAACATTTCGCCAATTGCCTCTGCTTTTTTAAAACATTCCGGGGAGGTTCAGGCCTCCCGTCACGGCCGACATCTCGGTATCGTATATTTTGGCGGATTCGAATCGAGCGTCCCCTAGGGCCGCCACTATCAAATCTTCCAGAAGGTCCTTTTCGTCTGGATTGATGAGTTCCTTATCGATCGATATGGATTTCACGACTCCGCTGACAGTCATGACGACCGTCACCGCCCCCGATCCAGACGTACCGGATACTTCCCTATTCTCGAGGCCCTTTTGTACCTCGGCCATTTTTGCCTGCAATTTCTGAGCCTTGGCAAACATTTGTTGCATATTATTCATGGATCACAATTTTCTCTTCAAGAGAATCCCAGAGAATTGTACACCGCAACGTCCGTTTTGTCTTCTATGACTAAAAAAATTCTCATCCAAAACCGTATCTATTCCGATATTTTCAATCTTTTTGACTCCAAGTGATACTAGTTTATCATGGATCATCAATGGCATATCGAAATGCTTTCCTCCCTCGATTTCGGAGATATACTTTCCATCGATTAGAGGTATCAAATCATCTCCTATCTCAAAACTTTGTTTCTGTATACAAGGTCCAATCGCCGCACAAATATTCTTACAACCCAGTTTCGTTAATAAGGAGACCGTATTTTCCACGACATTCCCGATGGCTCCGCGCCATCCAGCATGAATCGCCGCGACAAATCCCTTCTTTTCATCACATAATAGGATCGGAGCGCAATCGGCCGTCTGGATTCCTACCAATACTCCCGGTAAATTCGTGATGATGGCATCTCCCTCGTTTTGTGGATTACTATCCGGAAACATGAGGCGAAAGCTCTCGATATTGCCGGCATGGATGACGTGGACGGTATCGCCATGCCTCTGGTGAGGGGAAATGAGATATGAAGCCGGAACCCCGAACATTTTCGCGATGATCTCTCGGTTCTTCAGAACCTTCGCTATATTATCGCCACGATCCAACCCGATATTCAGGGATTCATAGCAGCCGACGCTCCTCCCTCCGAGCCTAGCGCAAAACCCGTGAACCACCGTATCAACGCGAGATAAAATCTCAGACTTTATGATCACAACAGCACCCCCAGCTAAACTTACCGTCTCTCAGGCCGCGTAAGATAAGCGCCCATAATGCCTCCTTACGGCCTACAATGTCAAATTATTATGAAGCAATTTCTGAGTAATTCCAACGTCCTGAAGTGGATTTGATGTTTTGCTGGAGGAGCGTCATTGTGTTCTTTGTGGCAATTTTTGGGAAAGAAATCTCCTCAGAATGTATCTGTTTGTAAGATTAAAGGTTTATAAACTTTAATACGATATCATTACTGTAGGAATATTGGGGAGGATATATTTTCATGCAAAAAATAAACAACAGTCCCCCCCAGAACCCCGCACAACCCGCCCACCCCCGCCCCGGGGGGGGGGGGGCTCGATATCTGCTTGCTCTGTTGTTGCTTTGTAGTGTGAGCGGGTCATGTTCTGCCTCTGATGTCTTTCTCCCTTCCTTCACCTCGGAAGCTGGAGGCTTGGCTAGAGATAGTGATTATTATCGGGATGGCGCATTGGCCGCTAGGCGCGGGGATCCAGGTGCTTTACGGGTCCAAATCCTATGCTCTGTGTCCCCTTGGATCGGTTTCGATGCCATGTGGTTGCCTGGGGATGTTGATTGCTACGTGTTGGGAGATTTGTATCAAGATTATGATACTCCTTTGTCTTTGGCGGAGGTCCTTACTGTTACTAGAACGGTGCTGAAGGAGAACGGGTTGTTGGGAACCTGGACCTTGGGCTATTTGTACTTTTCAGGGGAGGCTGGGAGCGGGCAATGGAGCAATTATCTCTATGATGCTGAGTTTGGAAATATGGAATTTCGAAGTGGATATTGGGAAACTTTTGCAAAGATGCGTGGTGGCTGGCGCACTATATTCTCCCCGAAACTGCCTATTACTGATTCTTCCTGTAAAATGAGATTTGTATTGACTTTGGGGGGACTATGTTTGTTCGGAGCAGGATACTGTTTGCAGCTCCTGAAGAATCCTCTCTCTATGAGTTCTATTTTGAGAGTTAAAGGATTATAAACTTTTGTGTGGTATGAGGATTACTTCAAGATGTGGGAAGAATGATTTGATGAAAAGTTTTTGAGAGCTTCCAATCAAAGATAGATGAAACATCATCACTCAACTTAATCCAGCCATCATAATATTCAGCAACAATGAACCACAACTCGATCATTCATTCTAACATGTGTTCTTGGTTCTCTGTGTT
>JAISBC010000043.1 GCA_031266385.1 Holosporales bacterium | reverse complement strand
GTAGAGTTGCATCGAGCTCCAGGAGAGCATGTACAGTTCTCCCTCTTGGAGGGTTCATAAGCTGAATCGATAGACCTTATTGGAATGATAGATTCGTTTTTTGCAGTCAGAAGCCTATGAATCATCTAGCTCGGATATGAGGGTGATTTATGATGAACGTTATAGGGTTGTGTGATATAGGCAAGGGGAATCTTGATGTGTTCCTAGATGGGAAGCACTGTAGGTTTGGGAATGATACTGATGGGATTGATGCATTTGTTTTAAGGTGTAAGAGTCTTGAGAATCCCAGTGTGATACTTGAACCAACTGGAGGATATGAGATAGTGGTATCTATCGTGAATCCGTATTATGTAAGGAACGTTGCGAGATCTAAGAAGGATTTAGCGAAGACAGATAAGATAGACTGTAAGGTATTAGCGGAGTATGGAGAGAAGATGGAACCACAGATTTATGTTCCTAAACCTACTCACTGCTTTGAGTTAGAGGATCTGTCCCATAGAAGAGATAACCTTGTTGATATGATCAAGGAGGAGAAGCAACGTCTTGAGAAGGAGCCATCTGAGGCTATTAGGGTAAGTATCTGTAATGTTGTTATCTTTCTTGAGAAGGAGAGAGAAGGTATTGAGATACAGTTAAGGGAATGCATATCAAGAAATGAGCAAGCTCAACAAGTTAGTGCGGTATTACAGTCTGAGAATGGGGTTGGTGAACAGACAGCTGCTATTTTAATAGGGATGTTGCCAGAGCTGGGAAGACTAGATAATAGGCAGATAGTGAAGCTGTGTGGGTTAGCCCCTATGTCACGTGACAGTGGAACAATGAGGGGATATAGATCAATAAGAGGAGGCAGAGCAAGGGTAAGGAAAGCACTATATATGGCATCAATCAGTGCTATCAAGAGTAATGAGGTACTGAGAGAGTTCTATCAGAGGTTGAGAGATTAGGGGAAAGCAGGGAATGTAGCTGTTGTTGCTGTAGCTAGGAAGCTCCTCATCATCCTGAACTCTAAGATGAGGCATTTCTATAATGGTGAGGAGATTTATTGATGAGGTAGTTGTGAGCAAGGATGTGGTGGGTAACCTACGAGGTTATCCACACATTCTTAGCTCATGCATGTGAGGATAAAAATACGGTTGACTGCAGAAGTTGTAACTTCTCTCTGGTTCTGGTAAAAACTATCCTACCTAACCTCATTTTCGTATAAGGATATAGGAAAACTCCTGGAAACAGCGGAACGCATAGAATGCTTACAGATTCCTAGAGAAGTTGCACTGATCTGCCAGTAGAAATTTTCGATTATTATATTCTTATTTCTGTCGAATCTTTTCAGAATTTATTTCGATTCAAAGTTATCAGTACTTTTTCTATATAAAAATAGTCGCGAATAATTGCTGATTAAAGTATAATCCCAGTACTCAAGAAAATCAATCACTCAACCGGAGGTATAAATGAGAAAAACAGTGTTATTTGGATGTTTTTTATGGTCAATATTGATGATAGGAGTATGTTCAGCAGCCGAGACGAGTCTGGACTTTTCACAGATCTACAACACTTTAACCAGGACTCCTCCAAGTGTTCAGTTAGAAATACCTCGTGCCGTGAACGCATATTCCAATAAACAGGAATCAGACTCACCACCTGTTTATATAAAAAAATTCGAAGAAGGTAATCGCTCGGATACTATGTCGTTTACATTTCAAAACGGGAATCAGGTAGTGGTAAAGATATGCGATTTACAAGAAATCCGGTACTATCAAAGTATTCCACATCGATAAGGAATGACGCCATTTCCATCCCTGGACATGATCCATGTGTAAGCCTTGTCAGCATGACATATATTTGGCTGGATGGACAATTATTCAACATTGATGCAATTCCTATAGTGAAAAGTAGAGGTCCATTTATTACATTTCAGCCGTGTGCTTCCGGAGATAGTAGTTTCTTAGCACAGCAACATACTCCAGAAGCAAATACAGACTTTGCATCCGGAATGGCTCAAGCACTCTGTCTGGCGAAGAAGTACGGAATCCCGCTAAATGATTTTAATCCAGGTAACTGGAGTTATAATCCACGTACCAAGATAGTTTATTTATTCGATTTAGCTCCGAATGGTGAATCGAACCCGATTTCGGAACTCTTTGAGTATTATATTCTTAGTCAACTAGAACGCCTCATAACCGGACCAGCGATGTTAGAAAGGCTTGCAGTGAAAAATCGTCCGCCAGAACTGCTTTCGGTGGACATTAGTCCTATAGCAATGCTTCTTAGGTTCATAATGGAATTCAGCCGGAATGATCCCGATCTACAAGGTTTGTTCCAGGAAGCCAGCACATTCTCTACAGCTGGGCAGGTTCCTTATATGACGAGATTACTAAATACTCTTGTGTATCGCAATCCAGATGCTGCCCCTATGATTCAGGGGTTCGAAGAAGTAGAGAGAGCAGCAAATGCTTCATTTTTTAAACCGTTGCAACAGAGACGCAAATCAGATCTCCGCATACCCCCGGAAACAAAATCAGCTTCCGCAAACCAATTACTTATAACACTGCAGCAGATCATTCGAGAATCATCCAATCTAGCCGGGAGGATATTGGAGCCTGATATCATCAAGCCACACATGACCAAGTTAGCTGGCGCTGAGTTTGGAGAGTTTATTGGAAATGTAGATCCAATAATTTTTGTGATATGGTTGAGCACTAAGATTCCAACCCGAGAGGGATACGCACATGAAGCTCGAGAGTTGTTTCCACACCTAGTCCGCCATACTCTGCGTGATAAACTCCATGAGAGTATGTTCGATGTTCCAATTGGAGAACAATCACCAGAGTGGCATCAATTTCTTGGAATTTTTCCCGAACCATTGACCGTTGCTTAAATATGGATATCCAGGCCTGGCGTTAGAAGTGAAAAGAATTCGGAAATAGGCTGCTTTTCCTACCGATCGGCCTGATCCAGGATGCGGCTCATGTCCTGCCTGGGGCGACCAGAATTCTTGAATCTTTCCTCTGGGCCCGGTTTTTTCCCGCCATCATCAGTATTCTTTTTCGGTTTCAGGGTCGCGAGGCTCTTCGCCGATTGGGAGGGCGGTCGTGAATCATCTTGCTCGTTATCCTTATCTTCCAGGGGAAGACCTTGAACCTCTAAATCTGTCTCTTCTTCAATTTTTTGTTCATCTTCTTTTTGTTCGTCTTCTGACACCGCATTTTCAGCCAGTATTTTCCCATCTTCAACATCCTGTAATAAATCCTCTCTCGATGCATCATCCAAATTCCCGATAACACTATCCGTCACGAAACTCATCAGACTCTCCCTCTTCAGGATCGGTAAGTGTGATACTATCTTGTCTTGCAACTTATCCGGCAAGACCAAAATAATAAAATTGGAAATGCTCGAAATAATTGGATGAGAATTCGAGCGTTTAATCCAGTCGGGGGTTTCCGTCCAAACATACTGAAATAGCACGATTTCCAGAACAGCCAGAAGAACAGCTCCCCTCGCGATTCCGAAAATTCCCCCGAGGGCCTTATCCGTCGTATTAAGAGCGCTCTTCTTGATACAACTCGAAAAGAAATAATTCAATAGGCTCAGTAAAGTTAGAAACAGGATAAACAGAATGCAAGAAGTCACGAAATCGGCGATGAGGCCGTGAGAGATATAAGATCTGGCTATTCCCTTAGCATGCGGGAAAACCAGAATGGTCAGATAAACCCCGCCGATCCAGGAGATCACAGAGAAAATCTCGCGGGTCGCTCCCCTGATCCATCCGATAACGAACGAAACGAAGACTCCGAATCCTACGAAAGCATCAACCGTAATATGACTAAACTGTTCCATAGGATAGGACCATTTTGATTTTCATCCTGCTCATCAACTGACCACTTCCTTCTTTATCGATGGCAATCTGACCTTCCTCTTCTTTTTCCCGGATCTGGAGCCCGACATATAGACGTATACCACCGGGACTATGAAAATCGTGAACAACGTCCCGATGGTCATACCGCCGGCGATGACGGCCCCAAGTGGCACCCGAATCTCACAGCCAGCTCCACGAGCAAAAGCCAGAGGAACCGCCCCCAAAACCATCGCAAAAGTTGTCATCAATATTGGCCTCAAACGCATCAGGGCTGCCCTTTTAACGGCTTCCAGCGGAGTCGATCCCTGATCAACTAATTTATTCGCGAAATCGACGATCAATATTCCGTGCTTCGTGATGAGCCCAATCAACGTCAAAAACCCAATATTGGAAAACATATTGATCGTGCCGTTTTTAATACAGGCCAACGTCATGATGCCACCAACTAGAGTCAGTGGGACCGTCAACATGATTATAAACGGATCCTTCCAGCTTTCAAACTGAGCAGCCATCACGAGATAAATAAAGCTCAGGGCAAGCATGAATATCAGGAACATAGTATTAGATTCCGTCAAATACCGCTTCGTCTCGCCGATGAATTCGATGAATACATCATCCGGCAAAACCCTATGGGCAATATCGCGGATGATATCTATCGCCTCTCCAAGAGAAGTACTGTCATTCAAAATCGGTATCACCGTATTAGCACGAGTCCTGTTATAGCGGTGAATGGAGACCGGGCCGGATCTAGCATACACATTGATTAGTTCAGCGACCGGAAGCAGCAATTCCTCCCGCTCCAGGTAGGTCTTGATGTAGATATCATTGAGTTGGTCTGGAGACCTCTTCCGCCCTTCTTCGATTTCCACCTTTGCGTCGTAAACCTTGTTATCCTTCTTGAATTTGGTTGCGACTGTCCCTTGGATGAGGCCAGCAATCGTATCGGCAATAATCCTGGGCTCAACATTCATTGACGAAGCCTTATCTCGATTAACCTCAATGATATAGTCCTCGGCCTCATTCTTGGCCGTCGATCTCACGGATCTAACGATTCCGCTCGCATAAAGCTCCGAGCTCAAACTACCCGTGATTTCTCTCAGCTCTCTATGGGATTTATTTCCTCTGACGACGAACATGACGACCTTAGAACTATCGTCCATCCCTCCACGGCCCGAACTAAACCGGACATCAATACCAGATACGGCTCCGCTCTTCTCGATGATTTCCTCGAGGATTTCGTCGGTCGATCTACCTCCCTCATCCTTTAGAATCGCGACCCCCTCAAATGCTGGGTTCGTGATCGTATATTGCCGTGATTCGACCTCCTCAGCAGTACCGACGACCTTATCTATGGCATCGACATACCTTTGGGTGAAATCGAGGGTGGCCGTCTGGGGGGCATGCCCATCATAGCTGAAATACCTCATATCCTGATACGGCATCTGCTCACTCGGCATGAAACAAAAAACGAAATATCCGAACGCAGAGAATAGGATGGCAAGTGTTATGGCGAATCTCTTCCTTTCCAGAACTTTATCGAGTGCCGTGGAATACCAACTCTCAAGTGCATTGATGGAATCTGAGGCATCAAATTTCGAGATAAACTTTGTTATCATCGTCATGAACTTACTCTTCGATTTTTTACCATGACCAGTCAGGGTCCTGGAACACATCATCGGAGACAGCGTCAGAGCGACGAATCCAGACAAAAAAACTGCTCCAGCGAGCGTTATAGAAAACTCCTTGAGATACTTACCGGTAATTCCCTGAGCCAAAGCTACCGGCGCATACACGGCGCATAGCGTTAATGTCATCGCTATGACCGCAAAACTAACCTCCTTCGTTCCGTCGATAGCCGCCCGCATCGCCGATTTTTTCTTTTCTATGTGTTTGTATATATTTTCCAATATTACGATCGCATCGTCGACGACGAGCCCTATCGCCAGGACCATGCTCATTAGAGTCATATTATTCAAACTGAAATTACACAAATACATAATAAAGAGCGAGCCAATCAATGAAATCGGAACCGTAATAAGTGGAATTAAAGCGGCCTTGAATGATCTCAAAAATACGAAGACAACTAAAACGACTAGCAGTATCGACTCAAGAATTGTGCTGTAGACCTCATGGAGAGAGCGCTCGATGAATGTCGTGCTATCATACGCTATACTGAAGCTAATATTTTCTGGGATCTGCTTTTTCAGCTCTTCATATTTGATCTTCACTTCCCTGGCGACTTGAATTGGGTTCGCCGATGTCTGGGAAATGATGGCTAGGCTAACCATCTTCTCTCCGTTAAACCTCGACAAAACCCTCTTATTACTTTTATCCAGCTTCGCCTTTCCGATGTCTTTTAATTTTACTATGCTGTGCTTCTTACTGATAATTGGAATTTCATCGAATTCTTCTGCGCTTTGAATATCGGCGACCATCGTCACGACATATTCTCTATCTTTATTGACGATCTTCCCGGCCGGGCTCTCTACATTCTGCCGCTTGAGGGCATTGATTACATCGATGACCGTCAGGTTATAGAAGGCCATTCTCTGTGGATCCAGAGAGATGGTCATCTGATGATCACCGGCTCCGTAAACATCAACCCTAGCCACTCCAGGAACGGCCTCGAGGGCATGACTTATCTCATTGGTCGCATAAACGAACAGCTCACTCTCGGTTAACTTCTCGCTTATCATGGCCAGAGACATGATCGATTTTTCATTCGACCCAGCCTTGGTCAAAATCGGCTCCTGAGCAGCATCTGGGAATCGATCTCGCCATTTGCTGAGCCTGTCTCGTATATCATTCGTTGCTGAATCGAGATCTCTCCCCTCGGCGATTTCGATTGAAACTTCGCTAACCTCGTTATCGCTCTTTGATTCGATCGTTTCGATTCCCTCGATACCAGCGATCGCCTCTTCGATCACCCTCGTGAGGAGATTCTCCACAATTTCTGGTCCGGCTCCGACGTACGTCATCTTCACCGTGACATGATTCTTTTCCATTTTCGGGTACTGCCTAACTGGCAGTCTATCCCCGGTTACGAGCCCAAGCAAAACCAGGATTAAGGTTAAGACCCAAGCAAAAACTGGACGATTAATACAAACTTCAGATAATTTCATTACTTTGCCCCCTTGCCTTCTTCATCATCTGTCTTTGCCCTATCTTTGTCGTCTTTGCTGGAAGCATCATCTTTGTCAGATTCTTCATTTGGGGAGTCTTCATTATTTGGAGATTCTTCATTTGGAGATTCTTCATTATTTTGGGTTTCTGAATCCTCCTTCTTGTCTCCGCCATCATCTTCATTACCGGAAGAATCAGGAGTATCTTCACCGTCTTTGGCAGATTCTTCATTATTCGTGGATTCTTCGGTTGCTGGCTCTGAGTCACCCTTATCGGAGTCATCGGTGGAGTCTTCACCCATCTCGCTCTTATTCAAAATTTTAGTGAGCGATCCATCTGTTAGCTTTAATTGCCCGGTTACGACGACGATATCTCCGTCCTTGAGGCCAGCTAATACTTCTACTCCGCTCGCATCTTTGGCCCCGGTGAGCACCCTCTTTCTATAGGCTCGGTTCTTTTCGTCGATAACCCAAACGAATTCAATCGATCCCTCGCGATCCAGGGCATCCTCATCGATCAGGATAACATCACTCTTCTCGCCGGTGACGAGCTTTACGCTCGCGAACATACCGTGCTTTAGGGCTCCATTTTTGTTTGGAATGACAGCCCTTACAAGGATGCTGTGATTACGTACATCGACTTCAGAATCGATAGCATCGACGGCCCCAGAAAAGGCTCTTCCCTTGTAAGCATCGACTGAAATTTCTACATTTTGTCCGACGGCGATATCATCGATATATTTAACGGGTACCATGAACTCGATCTTCACGACCGAATTATCGACGATCGTCACGAGCTCTGTATTCTGTTGTACGATATTCCCGGGAGTCGCCGATCCCTTTAAAATCCCGATCGTTCCTGTAAACGGCGCTTTTATAACGGTCTTCGATAACTGGAAAGCCGCTGAATCGAGCTGAGCCTTAGCGGCCGTTACCCCTGCTAGGGCTTCATCGTAGGTCTTCTGCGTCCCAACCTTCTGAGAATATAATTTTTTAACGCGATCAAATTCTCCCTTGCGCATTATATATTCGGCCTCGTATTTGTTTTTTTCTGACAGATAATAACCATCCTCGAATTTTATCAGGTCCTGTCCCTTCGTGACTTCGGCCCCCTCAGTAAATAAAATTTCACTGATCTTTCCGGTCGGCAGCTCGGTTCGTATGACGACATCAGCATTCGATTTCACGACACCGATGGCCTTTACTTCACGCTGAGTGGTCCCGAGCCAGGCCTTCCTAGCCTCTACTCCGATAATTCTTCCTCCCATATCGGGCAATTCTTCATCGGCCTGCAGGACGACCCTGCAGAATCCCTTCATGGCTGGTTTTAATGATTGATAAAATACATAACAAGCCAAAAAACCTGCGAGGATTACTATTATCTGAGTTTTGGCTAAACCAGAATTACTACGCAAATAACCTTTTTTATCGGACGCGGATAGAAAACCTTTCCAAAATGAGCAACAAGATTTTAACCATTGAAATAATTTCCCTAGCATGACGTTTAAGTATATCAGAACGATCTGTGAAAATCAGTGTAACATAATCCGTGGTGTTGTAGGTAATTTCCTGCAGCCGCTTTCTGCGAACAAGCGACCAACCCCATTTACGTTTTCTTAAATATTAGCCATTAAAGTTTGATTGGTTTTCTGATCATAGGTCACGAGCCCATCAAAATGCGCAGATTGGGATTTTTCCTCCTTACTATTGGTCTAGCCTGGTGTTTGACGGCGCAGAATCTATTCTGCGCACAACTTCCGGATCAAGACCCACTGACCGACTTCAGAAAACAATTCACAGAGTTCGAATACGGTATTGAACTCATGGAGGGCCTTTACAACGCTGCAACTGATGGCAAAATCCGAGCAGAAATTACACAACGGAAGTATCAGGGTCTTAGGCGGCTCATAGCATTTGGATCGATAGTCTTTGCTGGGGCAAAGGGAGTTATCGAAAAGCTGAGCATTTTTCACCCCGACCAAATGTATTACGGATATGCGCTGGTGGGGCTGAGAGTCGGCAGCTCCCTGTTATACGGCCTCGATCGTCGTCTGAAAAAATCCGCCGACACCTATCTGTACAGTTTTCTCGAGACTCTTGAGACTACAACAAAGATGCCAAATTTTCCGGCATTGCCTTCCAATGGAGAGGTGATGAACCGACTTTTGGATCTGACCGAAGTTATACGTCCAATTATAGAAGGTTTACAGAATTTACAGCCTGCCGAAAAAAACATGATCGCTAGATTTGTTGATCTCAGGAAACATCTTTTTGGCAGCAACCCACTGAAGAAAATAAGTACCATCGCAGGAAAGGGAATGGCCTTTGTTCTGGGGAGCGCAACCGGATTGTCGATCGCTACGACTGGCCAAGACTCGACTCCATCATATTGGTTGACCTTATCCTCCTCTCTCGTTGATCCAGTCGTCGAATCGATGATCGATTCGTTCAGCGAAAAGAAGTTAACGAGGAAGTATCTCCAGGCCAGCGAAATCCTCCATCTGTGCCAATATTTCTACGATAGGTCGCGGTATGAGCCATAGAACCAATCTGCTGTCAGAGACACGGCATTTCATGGCTGTCCTCATCGTGGCGGCGATGGCCAACTTCAATTGCAAAGCACAGGAAGCTGAATCCCCTCAAGAAACTGTGTCAATGCTCAGAGAGCAAGCTCAGTGGTTATTAGATGGTCTCAAGGAGGATGCTACTTACTGGGAGCCAGCACCGAATGGCCTTACCCCTATCGTGCAATTGGCGTATAAGTTTAGTAGTTTAGGATTCTCATACTTATCAGGACAATTATTCGATTTGGACAACAAGTTGTATAGGCTGAATTTGGAATTAGGTAAATTACCTACTAATCAAAAATATTTAAATCAACTCCTCGCGGAAGAACAAATAGTGATCTCATCACTACATTCCGCACTTTCCCGCCTCGTGAATCTTTATCCGTGATATCTTTGATTGACATCATGGAAATTTGACCATCAAACTGTTATTGCTAGGCTCAGTGGAGTTTAAATACCATGATCAAATTACATCACATAGCGTTGCTCATTGCGCTGAGCAATGCCAGCTTCAATTGTCATTCGACGCAATTTGTCTTCGAGAATAATGTGGTCACAATCTTGAAAAAAATACATGAAAGGCTATCTGTCATCCCGACAATGGTTAATGATGGCAGCTATTGGACACCCAATTATGCTGAACCAACTATAGCCGAATTGGCATATAGGTTAGATGAAGCTGGAATTACTGACGTCTCAAGTTCATTGTATTACCTGAACTCTATCTTGGCCAAGAAGGCTGATATAAATTACAACCTCCATAGAGTGCTATCAATAATCTCAGTACTAGATCCCGCAATTATCTTCCAAATAAAAATACGTTCCCCATCCCAGCCTCAGGGTTCATAGACATCTTTGTTAGGATATTTTAAATATCATGGTCAAACTACTTTAATATGTTTATCCTGCCTCTGATGAGGTGCGATCGTTAGCCTTACTCAATACCTCAGAGCGCTTATTCCATGTTAAGATTAGGAAAATAGCGCTCGCTATGGCCGAACCAATGATCGCACAAAAAACAATTTCCCAGCCATAGCTATCGGCTAGATATCCGGTTCCAAATCCAGCGACCGCCGTCCCGGCATATCCCAATGTGCCCGTAAAGCCAGAGGCCGTCGCCGCCATCTTTTTGGCAGAAAAATCGGTGGCAGCAACTCCAATTAGAATCTGTGGCCCCGTTATCAAAAATCCAACGAACAGCATGCATGCTGAACTCAGGAGTGGAGAATCCTTTGGTGAAATCCACAATAACGTGACCAAGAGGGCAAAAATAAGCATATAAAGGGAAGAAACCGGGCCACGCCGACCCTTAAACACCTTATCCGATAAATACCCGGCACAAACTCCTCCGCACATGCCAGCCAAATCGAAGGCCACCATCTGTAGGCCAGCTCCCGTCGATGAACTCCCCTTTAACTCAAGGAGAAACGTCGGCCCCCAGTTCAAGAACGTCATCCTACAGATGTAGACAAAGAAATTAGCCAACCCGACGAACCAAACGAATTTGTTGCTCAGGACGGCCTTCAAGGTCTCAAAATATGATAACTTGGCATCACTTTCTTGGTCCCATTTCGAGCTTTCTGCGACGGATGCCAATCCGGTCATTTTTTCAACCGATGGTAATTTCAGGGATTCTGGTGTGTCCCGCAATCTGTTGAATAGCAGGATAGACATCAAAATTGCGACGATACCAGGGATAAAGAAGATGTACCTCCACCCAAAATACATCAGAATTATCGGTGCTGAGAATGCGATTGTAGCGCTCCCCATTTGCTGCGAAGTGTTCCATACAGCCCACTTCGTTCCGATCTCAACCGGGCTAAACCAGTGAGTCAATAATTTTGCACACGGAGGATATCCCATCGATTGGAAACAATAATTCAGTGACCAAAATACGGCGAAGACCGGAATCAGGGAACTAAATCCCATACATATATTCATGAAGGCCGAGCATAATAGCCCGATACTCATGATATGTCTCGCGCTATATTTATCTCCAATGACTCCGAAAAAACACTTACCGAGACCATACAGCGCGGCCGCAATCGACATCACGATCCCGATCTCTGATTTGGTATAGTGCAAATCTGAACACATAGCCGGGACTGCCAGCGCGAAATTTTGCCTGATAAGATAGAAGGCGGCGTATCCCATCACGATAGAATACATCGTCCTGAGTCGCCAATAAGAGAAGACTTTATTGCAGCTATCTGAATACTGAGAATTGTTTTTCTTACTTTTTAATTGCATATTCCTCCTCAGTTTTGCAGGGTTTTCTTGAGGATTTCCAGATCTGCATTAAAGGCCTTATCATTTGCCATGAGATCTTTAACTTTCTTTATGGCGTGAATTACCGTCGAATGATCTTTTCCACCAAAGTTTTTCCCTATATCCGGCAATGATCTGCTCGTTAGATCTTTACAAAGATACATGGCAATTTGTCGAGCAGTAGTCACGGCCTTATGCCTCCTCGCTGAAGTCAAATCCGAAAGTTTTACCCCATAGTACTCACAAACTTTCTTTTGTATAAAGTCTATGGTAATTATTTTTTCATTAGTCCTCAAGATGTCCTTCAAAACCTCTTGAGCAACTTCTAAAGTTATAAAACGCCCGACGAGGGTCGAATGAGCAATTATCCTATTCAAGGCTCCTTCCAGTTCTCTAATATTGGATGTTATCTTACCGGCGAGAAATTCCAAAACATTATCTGGTACCGTTGCTTTGAATTGTTTGGTTTTTGACTGCAAAATACCGAGACGCAGCTCATAAGTCGTTGGATGAATATCGGCCACCAATCCCCATCCCAACCTAGATTTAAGCCTATCTTCAACTCCCCCCAAATCGGAGGGTGATTTATCGGCCGATAGGATGACTTGTTTATTGTTATCAACCAGCTCATTGAATGTATGAAAAAATTCCTCTTGAGTCGTATCCTTACCACCTATAAACTGAACATCATCGATCATCAATACATCGACCGTCCTAAACATTTCCTTAAAAGAAATGGCATTCTTGAAACGTAATGATTTAATAAATAAATACATGAACTTTTCAGCCGACAGGTAAATTACTTTCTTTTTTGGGAAATGATGGTGAGTATTCCAGGCGATCGCATGCATCAGGTGAGTTTTCCCGAGACCGACTCCGCCGTATAAAAATAATGGATTAAATGTTGGGACTTCCGATTCGGAAATTCTGACAGCTGCGGCATATGCGAATTCATTCGGTTTTCCAATCACAAAGTTTTTGAATGTAAATCTTTTATCTAAGACTGATATATCCTGATAATCTTTGGCGGCAATCTTTCCAGAATCATCATCACCACCACCACTGCTCGCGGTGGCAACTCCACTATCATAAACATCGATACTAATCGTCCTAATCTGGCAGCCATACGAATTCATAATCTTGATAATATCGTTGGAAAACCTAGAAAGTACGTTATCTCGTATAAAATTGGATGGGGCAATTAATTTTAGGATTATATCGTCTATCCCTGAGATATCCAGCTTCGAGATCCAAGTCTTAAAGGCCCCCTCACCAACAGAGGCCTTGATATCTAGAAGAGCTTCCGCCCAAATCTGTTTTAATTTCACATCCGAAACATCCGACATACTAGCTCTTATTAATCTTACCAGTAATGGCGTCTAAACTCGCTTCTGACGTGACTTCCATTGTATGTGGCGTAAATCTCACGACGATAGATTTGGCACTACCGACGTTTTCAGCAAATCTGCCAGCGGCTGAGTATTTAGCAAATATGAAGGCTCCTAAAGCCTTGCTATATGATTTACATTTAATCTTTTGATCTAGTTTATTTTTGCCAGGAATTATATCGAAACTAAAAATCTCTATAGAATCTTTATACGTTTTTTTCAGGGAATCTACGCTCGTAAAATATCCCTGAGCGTCCATTCCCTGGAGCCTATCAAATAAATCCTTCGAGTACGCGACGGTAATGTGGCACTCGAAGGCCTCCCCTTTATTAGCTTTAGGATCAACCTCGAAATCAGCCCTCGTGAGCCATACATGAACATCAGGTAGCATGCCGCAAGATACCAACAGCAGCAACACTGATAAAATCGATGCTATCCTACCTAAGATCATTCTATTCAGGAATAATTCGGCTACGATCTCGATGGCTGTCGACGACGTATACTCTCTGGCCGACTGACATAGCAGGAGTCAAGCCTTGAGTCAGTGTTATGACAGCCCCTGAATCGAGTTTCACGGTATATTCCATACCGTCCTGAGCCCTATTCTGAATCATATGTCCAGCGAGACCACCGGCGGCGGCTCCCGCTCCTGCGGCCAACAATTTTCCACCACCTTTACCGAACATCGATCCAGCGAGACCACCTCCGACGGCTCCGATAAGGGCTCCCGCTCCTGGGCCTTCATCAGACTTTATCTCAACCTTACGCATCGATATTATCACTCCGCGGTCGGTCCTTGAAATTTCTCCAACTCCCCTCGATGAATACTGATCGCCAGAATAATTGTTTGAGCATCCAGATAGTAACAAACAACTGACCGCGATCCCAATACAGCGACTGAAATAAAACATATTTAACCTCGACTACACAAAAATCCTTCGCCAACTCCGGCTCACATTATATAACTTTCATCACCCGAAGGCAAAGCGCCACAAACTTCATCAGGTTTGTGGCTCGAGAAGCCGTTTTCTCTTTTCTCTCTGGATCCTCAGGTTCTTGGTTTTGTCTCGAGTTATTACGATCCCTCCTAAATTTGTTGCATGAAATCCGTCTTCAGTAATCAGGATGGCTGTTCTTTTCAGGAGATCATATGACATGAGATTTTTTTTTATCAAAATCCTCAATATTCTTACCCTCATCTCTAAATGTTGTTTTTTGAATTTTATGAAATCGAGATATTGTCCATCGAATATTTCGGCAATCAAATTCAGCGCCGAATACTCTAGGCATTCTTCTGATAACTGCAATCTTCTGATACTTTTGTTAATCTCGACTGTGCTCAGGCCGTATTCTGCGGCAAGATGCGGATATGCCTTCCGCCATCTCACCCTCTCGAATTTAGTCTGTTCATTCATCGGGTCATGAAAATATTCCGAGACTCCGAATCTCTGAATGAGAGTTTCCTTGATATCAGTCGGAGTATAATTCAGGAAAGGTCTGATGACGAAAATATTCTCCATCCTCGAGATGGGCTTGATACATGATAGGCCACTCAGGGCAGACCCACGCGATAATCTCATGAAGAATGTTTCCCATTGATCGAGGGAATGATGTGCCGTAAATAAGTAATCGGCCCCATTTTCGCGGCAGAAATTGAGTAGCAAAGAATATCTGGCCTTCCTCGCCTTCATTTCGAGATTTCCGCCGATATCCTCTTCGTGATGCCACCGTAATACATGGCAATCGGAAAATCCCTTGGTTTGGAGGGTAGAAATCGCAATCTCTATATCTCGTGCGGAATCATCCCGAAGGCAGTGGTCTATAAAGCAGGCGTACAACTCAATTCCTCTCTCTTTTACGAACTCTTTGGCCAGTAGGGCTAGGCACATGCTATCGGCCCCACCCGACACGGCGACGACCCATTTTTTCCCATCAGCCACAATCGCTGGAATATTTTCCGCGAATGAGCTATCCGAAATGATCATCCTTATTTTGTTTTACGTGCATTCGATTTACGTATACTCGAATTCGCATAGTACTGCTGCCCCATGCTAAATAGGTTGCTAATCGTCCAATAAATTACGACACCAACTGGAAAGGAGGCACATATATATGTAAATACTGCCGGCATTATGAGCATCATATTTTCTTGTATCTTCATTTCAGTCGTTTTTTCCGCGGCTGGATTTTTACTACCACTTGTCCAACTCGAAAACTTTTGCTGCAGAACCATGGTAATTCCCATTATCAGCGGCCAGACTCCGATTCTTAAGATTCCTGGAGGTGTCCAGTCGAGGAGCCCAAAGAGGTTGAATATATATACAGGATCTGGAGCCGATAAATCGTGAATCCAGCCAAAGAGCGGGGCGTGCCTCATATCGATACTGATAAAAAACACCTTATATAGGCAGAAAAATATCGGGGCCTGAAGGATCATCGGGAAGCAACCCGACATCGGGGAGGTCTTTTCTCGCTTGTAAAGGGCTACCATCTCCTGATTCATCCTGAGCTTATCTTTGGCATATAGCTTCTGAAGGGACGCAATTTTTGGTTGTAATTCACGCATTTTTGCTGCCGATTTGAAGGATTTTTGCATCAATGGGAATGTTAGGATTTTAAAGATTAATGTCAAAACCAATATTACGAGCCACATACTCGGCAGGATCTGCTCCAAAAAGCCCAGGAAATACAGGAGTGGTTTGGTCAGCATGAAAAACCATCCGAAATCGATAGTCATTTCAAATTTCGGTAACTCCAGCCTCATCGCGTATTCGTTCAAAACTTTAATATCTTTCGGACCTGCGAAAATTAGATATGACATTTCGGCGATGGAGTTCGGAGCTATTTTTATATCTTTTTTAGAACGAGTTGAACATTTGTATGAATCATCCCCGAATTTTGAATAATTTATCGTTGTGTTTTTATCTTTATTAATGATCGCGGATAGCCAATATATATCCGTATATCCAATCCAGTCACAGTCGAATATCGCCGTCTTGTCTTTGACATCTGAGTATTTTATTTCTTCGACACTACCGTCGAAATGCCCGACGATACCATCGTGAACGACGGCGTAATTGGCATGCTTCGGGTTGGAACGAATTAAATCAGAGGCAGCCGAAACCCTTAAATCACCCTCCGATACATTAATTATTTTATCCTTTATGCTGATGAGATATCCATCGTCGATGATAATTGTCCTTTCTATGATCATTCCGTTCTGTGTCTGGGTCTTGATCGTAACACTCCCCTTCGTCGAATCGACCTTAGTCCATAGCGCCTCATTTGATACCGTCTCGTTATGAGTTTTGTCCTTATATGATATCGCGTAGTACGATTCAGAGGGCGTGTTCTTCGGGATTAATAGCATAACCTTCGAGCTGTCGGCTTCGGTCGTTTCCATGTATTCCTTCAGAGAAAGATCATCGATCACGCCACCGATGAGGTTAACCGAACCGGATACTTTCCCGCTTTCAAAATGAATCCGAGAATCTTTCGCGAGAGATTCGGCGACGGTTGGTTTAACGACGTCATCGTGGTCATTCTCATCCGATTCGCCCGCAGTCTGCTCAGGGGAATCTGGTTGTGCCTGAGTATCTTGATGCCGTCGTTCCTGGGGATTTCCAAAGAAATAATTGTATGCGACCATAAAAATGACGAAGATCAACAACGCGACCAAAACATTCTTCGTATTGGGTTGATTGTTGTCACCGAACGGCATTTTCTTCTTAAACTCCATCTTTATTAGGTAGGTTACGGAACCGGATCGAATCCACAATTCTTGAACTTACCGAGACCGGGCCTACATCTTAACACACGTTTAATGGATAGCCAAAAACCTTTAACTGCCCCATACTTCGAAATCGCCTCGATAGCATAGACGGAACATGACGGAATAAATCGACAGCATGGACGTTTGCAGGAGGAGATGGCCTGATAAATCCTGATGAGGAAGATTAAAGCTTTAACACCGATTTCTCGCCGCATCATCAGCTCTGCTTCTCGATCTTCTTAGGCAATACATAAAATCCCCTCTGAGGCAACCGAAATCACAAATCGCGGTATCTGGAGTTGCGATGAAGACGAATGAATATCCCGGAACGAATTCACGGTCCAACTCCCGAACTAGGGCTCTCAGACGACGTTTGGCCTTATTTCTCTCGACGGCCCCGCCGACTTTGGTACTGGCCGTATAACCGACCATAGGGCAAGAACACTCTCCGTTCTTACGGCAGATGACGGTCAACGTCTTGGTTTTGGATCTCGATCCCAGCTTCCCGATCTCGAGGAACTGCGATCGACGTTTTAAGACGGCTGGTATCATGATCTCCAATCGGGAGGAACAAATGGCTACGCACTAAGACGTTTCCGTCCCTTCGCCCTTCTGGAGGAGATGACCCTCCGCCCTCCGACGGTCGACATCCTACTCAAAAAACCGTGTCTTCTCTTTCGAACTAAATTACTCGGCTGATATGTCCGCTTCATAAAAAACGAATCCACTCAAAAAAAACGCCATCCACCACAGACGGGTAGTATAGCAGAGATCCCCGCCCCAAGCCAGAAAACCTTTTTCCACCATCTCATTCATAGAATTTAAATATTAATTAGTTATCATTACTATAGATGAATTGGTGAGGATATGATTTTATGAAAATATTTAACAAATTTTCTAACAAGAATGTTGGAAAACCAGGCGTTTTTAGGCGTTGGGGGGGGGGGGCTCCTCTGGTTGTGGCTCCTCCTTGGCAATGTCTATAGCTCCGATTCTCCTGGGATTACCGAGGTAACTTTTCAGGGGTCTCTCTATATGCGTAGTGATTATTGGCCTTGTGACAAGTGGGGCTCGAGTTGTGGATCGGATACCATTTGGTGGGTGTTCCATGAGACTAATAATTTAAATCAACCTATCTTGTTCGACACTGTATTATCTGGGGTCCGGGAATGGAGACCTGAGAGGGATGCTGATTTGATGGTTTTTGTTGAGCCGGGGACTTTGACTAGTGCTAGTGGGGGATATGTTTACAACCCCCAGCCGGAGGCTTTGTTAAATCAAGTTTTTTTTCGAGCTCAATCGGGGATTGTGACTGACACTGGTCTGGTGCGTGTGCCATCTTGGGTTGATGCTTCATTGGCCTCGGATTTGCCCGGAAGATCGGTTCCGAAGTTGAACTCTGAGGATACTGACCCTGCTTCGTTAATCCATCTTACTGGGGATAAGATAGGGGATTGGTGGTCAAGTACTTTCCATATTACGTCGAATTTGTTTGTATGGAGTTTTGTTCAGGGATGGCTCGGAGCGCGGTCTCGTTATTTGCGTGGGTGCGTGCTGCCGGTGTTTTCCATGACACAATATTGGGGCGGTAAGCAGGACCGACTGAGCATTCTTTTTCCTAGTTTAGATAGGTGGGATGCTAATACGGCTTTGACTAAATTGGGGACAACTGAAGTGTATGATTATTGGGATCATATTGCAGGAAATGCAAGTAATCTTTTCAACTCTATGGTTGATACTCTTTCTGGGTTGGGGGAGACTTTTGCTTCTCTGAAGGAGGAAGGTATTATTCCTGAAGATATTGGAGATACTCTGACTCCCGAAAGTCTCGAGGCCCTGGCCGTTCATTCTGGGAACTCAGGATCACCAGAGAACATGTCTCTCATCGATGATCTGCAGGGAACTTTAAGGAAGTGGAAGATGATGTGCTTAGGGGCTGTTACTGGAGGCTTTGCTTTAGGAACGGGATTATGGTACCTGCAGAAAAGTATGCATCAGAACACGCGAGTTAAACGCATTCTGGGTATATGAGAATAAGTGTATTCTGATATTTGGTAGTACAAGCTAGGGTGAACAGATTGAAAAAGTAAGGGAAGCATGGATTTATTGCCCCAACGAACTAATGCGGGTTCCGGCCGTAAGGCACTACTCGCTCGTGCTCTCTTCATCGTGTTCGGCCCAACTATTTAATGCCCACTCCTCAGGAGCCTGTTGGCTTTCCTCAGATTTCTTGATTGCCCGTGACAATTCAGATTCCTGGAGGATATCCGGATAGTGGGATGCGGCGAATTCGAAGAGGAATATCTGTTTGCCAGTGCCATCTGGCACACCTTGCCAAACGTAAATGGCACCTTGTTCGGGATCGGCGGGCTTCCATCCACACTTCTCTCCTAAACGTTGAATTACGTTCCACATCAATTCTGGATGTTTGAGCGCGACGAGAACTTCTACTGCAGTATGTTGTACTGCGTCTGAGGTAATCCATTCCTGCACTGCTTTCCTGAAAAGCTCTACTTGGGTTGCTTGGACCTGCGCGGCATCTGGATAAGGTGGTTGTTGCGGGTAATCTGTTAGCTGGGATGCTTTGGTTTCTTGAAATCCTGAGGCCACCAGAACTCCTAACATTGTGCACGTTCGGATGATTGACTTAAGATGTTTAAGGTTGGAAAGAGTTGCGTGTCTGCATCGTTTTGTTTTTATTGGCATAATACAATTCTTTACATAATTAATACTTTCCTTAGTAGTGTAACAGACTTTGAATAAGTGTTTCAAGCGTGATTATACCTGACGAGATTGAGTATACATTGAAGACTTAATGCTTGAATACTTACGACCTAAATTCCAGAACTCAACCTAGCAATTTTTTTGCTTCTATCTTCCATGTTTATGATTAATTATCCTTCCGACAGGAATCCTCGAAAATCACGATGGCATTGACCGGATTCATTGGTTGATTGTAGAATCTATGCTTGTATTGGCGCTCTTAGCTCAGCCGGATAGAGCAACAGCCTTCTAAGCTGTGGGTCGGGAGTTCGAATCTTCCAGGGCGCGCCATACAAATCGCGATTTTGGTTTGTGTCATTCGGTTTTGTTGATTCCTCAAAAAAATAATGACATCCGCGATCATTTGACCAGTGAATAAGGAGGAAATTGTTTTTATGAGCAATATGATTACTAAGAGTATCGTCGCCGGGTTTGCCTTATTCTCAATGTTGTTTGGTTCTGGGAACATCGTTTTCCCACTCGTCCTCGGGCAAACTTGCCCAGACAATTGGCCCCTGGCCCTCATCGGGTGGCTCGTCGCCGCCGTCTTGATTCCGATGATCGGATATTATGGTGCCATGTTATTCGATGCCGATAGGAAAAAATACTTAGCCCCGATTGGGAGGCACGTGACCGCCATCCTAATGTTCATCATCATGATGCTGGTCGGTCCATTCGGAGTTCTGGCTCGGATCGTCAACGTCGCCTTCGGGGGCATAAACAACCTAGCCCCGGAAATTTCGATCGGGATGTTTAGCGCCGTTTTCACGGTCATCTCCGTCGCCCTCGCCCTCCATCCCGGAAAGATCGTTCAGGTCATCGGTATCATCTTCACTCCCCTGAAATTTGGGGGAATAGCCGCCATCGTGCTTGGAGCCCTATATTTTGGTGGCTCAATTTCTCACGTAACCGAGAGCCCATTACTACCTTCGACGACCCTGATAACCGGTTTTAATATGGGCTATCAAACGATGGATCTCCTAGCCTCACTAATCATGGCCAGTGAAATTTACCAATACCTCAAGGGGGCAATGCCAGAATCCGATCGCAACGATAAGAAGAAGCTCCTGAGATTTACCGGGGCCGCCTGCCTTATAGGTGGTATAATCTTATCCATCGCATACATCGGACTATTGCTGATCGGTGTGCAATATTCAGACAGACTAGCCGATACTCCGGCCGAAGCAATCCTCGGCAAGATCGCTGAACTTTCGATGGGATCCTCGGCCTCGTGGTTCGTCTCGATCGTAATCGCCATCAGCTGCATGGCCACGGCCATCATATTGTGTTCCGTCTTCACGGATTATATTCACGAAGATGTCCTGAAAAAGAAATTTAGTCGCAAGATAATTCTTGGATTGGTCGGCATAGTAATGTTCACCATTTCATTGCTAGGGTTCGGGCAAATTTGCGCGATCCTTGGAATGATATTAGAGAAAATATACCCAGCCCTCATGATATTCATAGGCTGTCGGATAGTCTATTACTATGCAGTCATCAACAAAAAGTAATCCACAAAAGGTATATGCCATTGCGATGTCGGGCGGTGTCGATTCGTCCGTCGTCGCGGCCATGCTCCAAAGAGAAGGGCATGATGTCTTCGGAATTACGATGGATATTCACGAGAACTGTGTTCGAGATATCGAGGATGCCCAAGCCGTCTGTAAAACTCTCGGAATTCAGCACGAGGTCTTCGACGTTAGAGACGAATACAAAGCGAAAGTCATAAATTTATTTGCTGAGTATTATTCTCGTGGTTTGACACCAAATCCGTGCGCCTTCTGTAATCGAGACCTCAAACTGAATATCCTAGTCGATCATGCTCGAATGATGGGGGCCGATCTCCTGGCGACCGGGCACTACGCGAATTTGGAGGTCCCTGATGATGAGATGATTGTCATTCTGTCGGAGGCAGCAAACCTCCAGAAAGATCAGACATATTTCGTTTCGTTGGCCCCCAAGGAGAAGCTGAGATATGTGAGGTTTCCACTCGGAGGTATCGAAAATAAGAGTGAAACGAGGGATCTCGCTGCAAAATATGGTCTTCCAAATTTTGAGAAAGATGAAAGTCAGGATATCTGCTTTATAAGGCAAGGGAGCTATAAGGAATTTCTTCAGAATCTGGAGACGAATCTGAATCTCTTCTCACCGGGACGGATAAGACTTAAGGATACAGGGAAAGTTATCGGTGATCATTCTGGAATCGCGAATTATACGATAGGGCAGCGGAAGGGACTCGGTGTCTCTAATAATCGAGGACCTCTGTACGTTTTGGACGTCGATTCCGATAATAACGACGTAATCGTGGGAAGTAAAGAAGCCCTGGATATCCGAGAATTTTCGATCATGAATGTCAATTGGCTGATGGGAATTCGGCGAGAATTTAACGCCCTCGTAAAACTGAGGTCGTTCGGCAGGAAAACGAAGGCCACACTAATGGCTTCTGATGATGCGAAATTGATCGAAATAAGGCTCTGTGAGGCGAGTACGACCCCAATCACGAAGGGGCAAGTCTGCGCCGTATATAGCGATTCAAACGCCGTCATCTGCTCTGGTATTATCTCATAACTTAGGCCTATGTTTCATCGGGCTGATTGAGTATAATTCCCGGTGACAGCCGTCCCTCAAGAAATCTGCTTTGTTCTTATGTCTGCTTTTATATTTGTGACGGGTGGAGTCATGTCTTCGCTCGGGAAAGGTATCGCGGCCTCCTGTATCGGGGCCCTCCTCAGGGCCAGAAATTTTTCCATAAGGATGAAGAAGTTGGATCCGTATATAAACATTGACCCGGGAACGATGAGTCCTCACAAACATGGTGAGGTTTTTGTGATGGAAGATGGCTGCGAGGCCGATCTTGATTTTGGACACTACGAAAGGTTCACGGATATAACGTGCTCGGCCGGTGATTCGATTACGACCGGGAAAATCTACGAAAAGGTAATAGCCAAAGAAAGGAAGGGAGATTATCTAGGATCTGATATTCAAGTTATTCCTCATATTACCAATGAGATCAAGGATTTTATTACGAGTGGATATAATGACGTTGATTTTACTATCTGTGAAATTGGAGGAACTGTTGGTGATATCGAGAGTTTTCCATACATCGAAGCGATTCGACAATTAATTCTAGAATTTAGAAAGGAAAGAATAATTTGCGTTCATTTGACGTATTTACCGTTTATCAAGACGGCTGGAGAGCTGAAAACGAAGCCAACTCAACACTCGGTCAAACAACTTCAGAGTGTCGGAGTTCAGCCTGATATTCTGCTGTGTCGCTCAGAAATCGAGATCCCCGATGATATAAAAGAAAAACTTGCGATGTTCTGTAATGTTAAGAAAGAGAATGTAGTCACGGCCCTGGATGCCGAGAATATATACCTCATCCCTCACCAGTATCACGAAGAAGGGCTGGACAAGAGGATTTATGATCACTTCAACATCTCAGAAGAAAATGAGCAAATCGCTACCGAAAGAATTGCTAATAAGTGGGGGAGTGTAGCGAGATTAATCCGAAATTCCTCCGGAAACGTGAGGATAGCTATCATCGGAAAATATACGAAGCTACAGGATGCATATATTTCTTTGACTCAGGCGGTGATGCATGGTGGTTTCGCCAATGATGTTCGCGTCGAAATAGACTGGATCAATGCCGAGGATGAGAAGGCAGAAATATTGAAAAGACTCGGTGGAGTCTCCGGAATAATCGTCCCCGGCGGATTTAGTGTTCGCGGAACCGATGGAAAACTCGAGGCCATAAAATTTGCCAGAGAAAACTCGGTACCGTTTCTCGGGATCTGCCTCGGGATGCAGCTGGCCGTGATAGAGGCATGTCGGAATGTCGCTGGATTATCGACGGCAACGAGCCGAGAATTTTCGGATGATGGAGAGATGGTTGTAGATTTCATGGGCTCATGGGACGGTCGAGAAGGAGAAGAAATCCGGGATTCGACTGGAAACAAGGGAGGGACAATGAGGCTCGGGAGATACGATTGTAGGCTCACTCCTGGTTCCAGGGCACATGAAATTTATGGTGGAAAAGGGACGATTTCCGAACGTCACCGGCATCGATTTGAAGTTTCTGCACAAAAATATGGGGCTACCCTCGAGAAGGCAGGAATAATTATATCGGGGATATCTGAGGATGGAAAGTTGGTCGAAATTATCGAGAGGGAAGACCATCCGTTCTTCGTCGCCACTCAATCTCACCCAGAATTTAAATCCCGCCCATTCGATCCTCACCCACTGTTTAAATCATTAATAAGAGCTCATATTGAATAAGCACTCAATCATACCACAGTCTACACCTCCCCAATCTTCCATCCTAGCCATTCTATCTATGATCTCTTATTGCGGTAACTCCTGAGATTCAACGGCGACCAGGTCAACTGAGGGGTATCCTGGAGGTTCAAATGGATAATTGTTGGGATTACTTTCTTCCCAGAGTGTTTTTAGATGATGATACCATCTATCCCTGCATTGCCTAGCGTCTCTCCCGGGTAGATGTAGTGAGATTAAACTCCAGCTTGAAGTGTCGAACTTGTGAACAAGATGTACAATTTTCCTATCCTCTTCGAGGGTAAATCGTTTCTTTGATTTCTTTGGACACTGAACCGATTGTGTCGGTGGAGTGTACTCTTGGACTGGTACGAAAAGTTCATCCGGCAGATTAGAACTAAAATAGGGGAAATCTAAATCCATTGCATTCCCACCGATTATTCCGCATAACGTGATAAAGAGGATTGCTCCTAATGCTCGCCTTTCCTGCATCGTCCCACCCATATTTCACCCTCATCTTGCCAGATTACGGGTTGTTTATGCATCCATTCAAGGATTTTTTTAAAATTTCATGAGTCAGGGAAGTCAAAACAGGCTGGCCAGGGTTCTTGTTCAAAATCATTAAAATCCAGAATGTGGTACTCACTGTTATCAGCTGGTTGCTCTCCTACCTCCACTGCCAGTCTGGCCAAGGGCTCAGCTGGATGATGGGTCTGGGCTGGTGCTGCGGCTTGTTGTTGTGCCATTAAAAGAAGCGCCTGATTTCGTTGTCGTGCGTCTCTTATAGCTATCAAGGAGTAATGGATACGGTATTTCTTTTCGCAAAAGTATTGGATTTCCTTTTCAGTTGCTCTGAAGGATTCTAATTGACCAATGACGCTCAGATGGTACTCCTTAACTTGATGTAAAATGTTATAACGTTTCTTAGCCGCTCTAACTCCAGCACTCCCGATTATTGCTAAACATACTATGAGATAGAGTGGATTCCTGCCGTTCATAGCTAATCCTACGTGGTTGGGTGATTCCTCGCTGCCAAATTATCCTATGACCTCTTTGAATCTCTTTTCAAGGAAATTTTGTTACGGTGCACAAAGAGGTCCGAAGGTTGGTAAGAGAAGAGCCTTCTCGGGTAGGAATGGATTCACTCAGTGGAGGCGGCTTCTGGAGGTGAAAAATTCACCGGTAAATTTGCCTGGCTTAATTTAGAAGCTATTTCTGCCCTAAACCTGGCTATTTCGGGTAGTTCTAAGAAAGGGAATCCACCCTCTACTAGGATGGTTCTTATCTGTTCGTCAGTTCTCTCTGGACAGTTAATATATGCAAAATAATCTGCTAGTGTAGGATCTTTTCCCAAAACCACCAGTCTAGTTAATAACAATACGCATCTTTGGTGTATTTCTGCTGGAGATCTATTGGGAAAGATCCTCGCTGTTTCATCCAGACCTGCTCCAGCTTTCATCATTTGTAACATAACTACGTCGTTTTGGTCATTAAAAGGTATCGGGGCACGCATTTCATCCTGTGGATTGACCAGGTAATGATTATATCTGTCCATACATTGCCGAGCATTACGTCCGGGAAGGTCTCTAGCTATTTCTGTCCAGTTCAGTCCCAGCTTTTTCCCGTGTAGTAGTGCGGCGTCTTCTTCGGGAGTAAACCTGCCTATTTTATTTGGTTTTTTTCTTCTTGTAGGGGGGATAGGGGTATATTCTTCAGTATCGTCACTGCATACACCGAAATCTATGCATTCTAGGCATGACGCTATTATGAGTAACATCTTTATTTTCATTTTAATATCTCAGGATTGATCCATATGTAATTGTCGCATTATATCGTGTAGTTATTGCGCTAGTCCATTTATTTTCATTATTAAATGCTAATTTCTCCAGCAAGAGGGATACTATGTAAATATCACTCATCAAAAAATCCGGGAAACGGAGTGGGAGTTGGCTCTGTATCACGCAAGCTGGAAAAAACGTCCACATAGTGGAGAGTAGAGGGTAGGCAATGCGAGTAAGGAAACGAAATCTTACAACCCCAATGGCAAAGATGATAAAATGATAGGTAGTGGAGAGATGGCCGAGTGGCTGAAGGCGCCCGCCTGGAAAGCGAGTATACGCTAATCCCGTATCGGGGGTTCGAATCCCCCTCTCTCCGCCAGTTGTTGCCGTTAAACACAACTCCGCAAATTTTGTTTCATTCTTCCAGACCACTTGATTCCCAAGGGTTTTGGGCATCAGTCGCTGCACTTCGGTTTTTGGGAGGAACTCCCAAAATCTCTAAAAATGGCCAAAATAGTCTCCGAATCTCCGTTATCACTGCACTTCGGCTTGAGGAAGTGCAGTGACATTTAGGCCTTGATTTTCAAGCGTTTTCGCATCTGTACCTCAAAAAGTTCCTTTTTGTGAATGTAGGTCACCGCTGGGGATTCGAACTCAGATCTCCGTTTGGCAATTGCGCCTTGTTAATCCAGGGCTGAATTTCAGGTTGCCGATACAGCCAGATTTCGAATTATCAAACCGGATACTGAAAGGGATTCGAACTACTCTCTCAAAATTATTTTCAAAAAAAGTGAAAAAAGTGGGTTAGGGTTTTTTGCTAAATGGTGAATATATACAGATAGGAGAAGTTATTTTAGATCATTTAGGCGTGGCTGTATTAACGAAAAGTGGACGGGCGGCGATTGCAAGCAGCATAAAGAACCAGCAGATTCATTTGGCCTGGGGCGAAGGGCAGGCAGCGCCTGCAGGCCAAGAGGATCACGAGGATGTTTCAGCAACCGGGTTAATCAACGAGATTGGCCGTAGGCGTGCTGATGAGGTGCTGTTTGTTGAAGGCGATGAAAATGGCCCACTTGTAACTCCGACTGGGAGATTCAGCGCGGTCGATTACCCGACCAA
>JAISBC010000003.1 GCA_031266385.1 Holosporales bacterium | reverse complement strand
TTCGCTTTCTGACAATCCAGGAATTCTAGTTGGTTTTCTTATTATCTTCTTAGACTCTACTATATACTTCTTGTATTCTTCATCGAGATCTTTACAAAAATCATCAACAAAACAGAATAGCTCTGTGATATGCTCTTCCATGGCTAAGATCCTTTGTTTTTGTATCATTGATTAGGGATTTTAGCCTATTTACTCTTGCTAATCCATAACTGGGGTTAACTACTTCTTTTGAAGGGTATTTGCCTGGGGATGTGAGCGGAGAATTGACCGAAGATACCCTGAGGTCTTTATTGAGTTATTATGCTGAGCTTCTCGTTGCTCGTAAGAATGAGCAGTTATCATCTGAAAAATCTAACGCATTATTTGAACAGCTCCAAAGATTGAGAAAGAGGCATGAAACATTGGGAGTACTTGCTGGATTAAGTGCGGCAGGATTGCTCGTACTGACCTGTTATCATGCCTTGTCTCGTAAAACTGTTAAGATCTCTCGATTGGTAAGATTAACCGAATCCTAACCCTTAATTGTTATGATAATTATAGAAATATTAGGGAGGATATATTTTTATTAAAATATTTAATAAATTTGCTAACAAGAACGTGGAAAGATAGCTATTTGCTCTGATCGAATTCCTTGATGACATCGTTGATCGTTCCCTTGAAAGAGAACATGAACTCTGGGATATGGTCAACGTCACCGTTTAAGATCGCCTTAAACCCCTCGATCGTATCTTTTAATTCAACAAAAACCCCCTTACGACCCGTGAAATTTTCAGCCGATTGAAATGGCTGCGATAAAAACTGGCGAATTTTCCTTGCTCGATTGACGATCAATTTATCATCATCAGATAACTCATCCATCCCGATGATCGCGATAATATCCTGTAGGGATTTAAAGGTCTGCAGGACGAATTGAACATTCCTGGCGGTATCATAGTGCTCTTCCCCAAGAATCACAGGATCCATGATTCGTGATGTCGATTCGAGGGGATCTACCGCCGGAAATATCCCGAATGAGGCAATCTGGCGACTCAGGGCCGTCGTCGCATCGATATGAATGAAAGAAGTAACGGCCGAAGGATCGGTTAAGTCGTCGGCCGGGACATATACCGCCTGGATGCTAGTAATCGATCCATTTATCGTGGATGTAATCCTCTCCTGAAGATTTCCCATCTCCGTCGCCAGGGTCGGTTGATATCCGACGGCCGATGGTATCCTTCCGAGCAAAGTGGATATTTCAGATCCGGCCTGAATAAATCTGAAAATATTGTCGATAAAAAATAAGACATCTTTGCCTTCGGTGTCTCTGAAGTATTCAGCCAAAGTTAATCCAGTAAGGGCGACCCGTGCCCTCGCTCCAGGAGACTCATTCATTTGTCCGTATACGAGGGCGGCCTTCGATCCATCTTCTCCAGGGATTTTATTGACACCCGAGGCGATCATTTCTCCGAAGAGGTCGGTACCTTCCCTCGTCCTTTCTCCAACCCCAGCAAATACCGAAAAACCTCCGTGCTTTTTGGCGATGTTATTAATCAATTCCATGATCAAGACCGTTTTGCCAACTCCAGCCCCGCCGAATAATCCAATTTTTCCGCCCTTAATATATGGGGTAAGCAAATCGATGACCTTAATTCCGGTGGTCAATACTTCCGTTTTGGTCGATTGCTCAGCAAAAACTGGAGCATCCCTATGTATCGGGAAGTATGTTTCCGAATTGACAGGAGGTCCATGGTCAATCGGATCTCCGGTGACGTTCAAAACTCGCCCAAGAGTAGCCCGCCCAACTGGAACGCTGATGGGGGCCTTCGTATTGATTACCTCCATGCCCCTGGCTACCCCATCGGTCGATCCCATGGCGATCGTCCTAACGACCCTTTCACCTATATGCTGTATGACTTCGAGGGTGATATTTCTGACGCCATCATCATTTCGTTCTTCCGTTTCCGTTTTGTCCAGAGATGGCCTATTTTTTGCGCTATTATCGATTTTGAGTTTCAAAGCATGAAATATAGAAGGCAATTCTCCCTCAAAATAAACGTCGATAACGGCTCCTATAATCTGAGTTACTATCCCAATCTCAGATTTTACCACATTCTTCTTTTTTCTTCGGATTATCGTTTTATCTTTACTTACCGCCGCTTTGCTCATATTTCACACTCACATTTCCTATTGAATACACTCCACACTAGCCACTATTTCCGTCAACTCCTGCGTAATTTTCGCTTGCCTTATGTTGTTATACAAAATACTTAGTTCATCCCGTATTCCGTTCGCATTCCTCACGGAGCTATCCATGGCCATCACTCTCGCAGAATACTCGGCGACCAAATGCTCGGTTACGATCGATACAAATAATCTGGATATATACATACCGAATGCAGAATCTATGAATTCTTGCCAAGATCCATCGATACTGATGCATTCAGAATCAATAACGCTCCTCCTTTCGATCGGTAGAATCTTGGTACATACTGCATTTTGCGACAGCATATTTTTCATTTTACCGCTGATGACGAGCACATCTGTCACATCATGATGAATAACATATTCCATGACTATGCCTGCAACTGCCTTGGAAAATGCGATGGCATTAAGCATCCGTCCAGGGCCAGCAATATCGACAGGTCTAGCCATCGATCTCCTAGTAGAATGTAATTCTTTTTTGCCGAAAATTTCGATATAGGCACCATTATATTCAGCAGCTACCTTTTTCGCGGCCTCATTTATAGACTGATGAAATGAACCGCAAAACCCCTGATCAGTCGATAATATCACGATTAAGGATTTTCCAACGTCCCGGTTGAGCCAGGAATCTTGATCGATGGCATCCTTAAATATCGCCTCATTCACGGCCTTTAAGATCATCTCGCGTAATACATCACAACATCTTCTTGAGAATTTACTGGAATTATTTACTTTCGCCAATTTAGCGGTAGATACCATTTTCATGGCATTCGTCGCCTTTATTATGCTATCGATCGTCCTAATTCTATTTTTTATGGTTTTTAAATTCTCCATATACTACGCCGATTCTCTGTTAAGACTTTTCCATTGCTTCTTAAATCTTGTAATGAATGTATCGATTTGAGACTTTAAATCATCGGATAGCGTGTTACTCTCATCGATAGTATTTAGTACCCCAGAATCTGCATTCAATGCTTCTAAAAAGTCTTTCTCAAATAATTTGATTTTCTTTACGTCGATATCATCGAGATGTTTGGCCATCGCCAAATATAAAATGACTACATGTTCAGAATTTTTAAGAGCCTGATATTGAGGTTGTTTCAGGATTTCTACAATTTTCTCTCCATTTTCTAGGAGTTTTTTAGTGGCGACATCGAGGTCGCTACTGAACTGAGAGAAGGATAATAGCTCGTTAAATTGGGCCATTTCGATCTTAATATTTCCTGATACCGATTTCATGGCCTTCGTTTGGGCGGCCGATCCGACCCTACTCACCGAGGCCCCAATATTAATGGCCGGGCGGATTCCTTTATAAAATAAATCTGATTCGAAAAACAATTGGCCATCGGTAATCGAGATGATATTGGTCGGGATATAGGCCGCGATGTCTCCGGCCTGAGTCTCCACGATGGGGAGGGCCGTCAAAGACCCACCACCCATATCATCGGAAAGCTTAGCCGCCCTCTCTAGGAGCCTGGAGTGCAGGTAAAAGATGTCTCCGGGGAAGGCCTCACGCCCTGGAGGACGCCTCAGTAAGAGCGACATCTGACGATACGCGACGGCATGCTTCGTTAGATCATCATAAACGATTAAGGCATGCATCCCGTTGTTTCGAAAATATTCCCCCATAGCACAGGCCGTATAGGGGGCGATATACTGCATCGAGGCCGGATCTGAGGCCGTCGCCGAAACGACGATCGTATAATCCATCGCCCCGTAATCACGCAGAGTTTTCACTATCCGAGCGACCGACGATCTCTTCTGACCGATCGCGACGTAAATACAATATACTTTCTTATCGATCGGCAGCAGGTCGTTATACTGTTTTTGGTTGATTATTGCATCGATGGCGATGGCCGTCTTGCCGGTTTGACGGTCACCGATGATCAATTCACGCTGCCCCTTCCCGATCGGGAACAGGGCATCAACGATCCTGACTCCAGTCAATAGTGGCTCATAAATCGACTGCCTCTCGATGATGCCGGGGGCCGAGTTTTCCATGTTATATCGTACGAGGCCTCCGATCGGTTCATCGAAATCGATAGGATTCCCGAGGGCGTCGACTACTCTGCCAAGCAATCCTGACCCAACACCGACGTCGATGATACGGTACGTTCTTCTGACGACATCCTTCTCGCGAATCTTTGAATCATCATCGACGACGATTACACCGACATTATCAGCTTCTAGGTTCGTGGCGATCGCCCTTATTGGCTGCTCTGTTTCTGATGAAACTATTTCGACTAACTCCCCAGACTTAACGTTCTCCAATCCGAAGATTCTGGCGACTCCATCACCAACGGATAATACGTATCCAGTTTCCGAAACCTCAATATGAGAAGAGAATTCAGAAATTTTTTCTTGCAATAAATTAGAAACTTCTACGGCCTTAACTTTCATTGACATCGAGCCCCAATCTTATACTCTTGAAGTACTTTCCTAATTGCTTTAGCTGAGATGCTAGCGAAATGTCGATATCTAGCTCCTCTGACCTAAGTTTTATGCCACCCAAAATTCTCTCGTCAACATCGTAGTTTATTATAATCTTTTCATTGAGGGCTCTGTAAATCAGTTTCTCGATCTCATCTTTTTGCTCCGGCAAAAGATCGATCGCCGATAAGACGGTAACACTTCGTTTATTCCTGTATTTCGCGAGGGCCACCTGATAGATATATTTCATTCTTTTGATGATATTGAATCTGTGATTTATGATAACTTGCCGGATGAATGATAGAAAAACTGGGCAAAAACCCAGGTGCTGTCCGATTGTAATCCAGCAGGTATTAAGGTCTTTTTTGTTCAGAAAACAACCCGTCAACAAATTCTTCACCTGCCTGTTATCTTGAAAATACTTTTCCAATTTCTCGAAATTATTCAGAATTTCATCGAGACACGATGACTTTCTTCCTTCATCGAAGAGGGCATGAGCATACCTCCCGGGTAGCGACGTAAAAAGAACTTTCAGGCTATTGATGTCCACTGTTCGCTTTTTGAGCAAGGAAAAAACACACAAACCCACAGTAAATTGTACCACAAATATGATCCCAAATGTGGATCATCGTATTGATGATAAATCACAAGCCGCAGGGGGCCCGCATCCTATAGAGCAGTAGGTACATTAGACCCCCTCCAAAACCCACAAAATAAGATCTATTACTAGGGGACACGGAGCATAGTGAAGAAGGAAACTGAGTAGTGTGAGGTGCGGGGGGGGGGGGATGACTTTCAATGTCCTCTCTTGTTTAATGCTCACTGTTATACAGATGCATGGGTATTGACCCCTGTTGTTCCCTATACATGTTATACAGTTGTCGTGCTGATAGCTCCATGATCCAGGACATGCTTTCCCATTTCCTTTTGACCCAGTGCTTTCGCGATGGGTCCATAAACAACCTCACTTGCTCTTCTATATTTGCTGCGCAAAACCCATATGGATAGTTATTTAGTGCCTGCGTCTTTTGTGCAATCTGGCGGAATTCTTTGGCCGCAGGGGTAAGAACCTGAGTCAAAAATTTTTCTGTTTCGTCCTGTGGACAATTTCCTTTGTATCTGTCATGGAATTCTTGTATTTGTTCCACAAGATATTGGAAAATCCCACAGCCATATTTAAGGGCGTTTGCTCTATTAGTCGTGTTTGCCTCAAATTCCTGTTTGTATTTCTCAAGATCAATGTGGTCTCCAAGGAGTTCTGTAAATGTGGCCTTCCATACCGGACCTATTTGCGGATCGGATTGTAACTGTGGTTTTATCGGGTGATATTGTTCGTATAACATACTGGATGGTGGTTCTGTACTCTGCATGCCAACTGCGGCTCCTATTGAAACACCCAGCATAAAAGGGACTACCAAATTCGTGAACTTCATACTAATTTTCCTCAGTTAAATTTAACAACTGGCGGTATTATATAGTAGAAATACTAGAAGGTCTATTAAAAAAGATAAAGGATTATTACGCGAATTGTGATTCGTACTGAGTATGGAGAGTGTATCTAGGTCGTTTCGCGATTAGTTGTGTCATATATTGGAGAGAATCGGATACAATACGGAGTACGCCGATTGTATCCGTAGCTCAGATGGATAGAGCGTTGCCCTCCGAAGGCAAAGGTCGTAGGTTCGAATCCTATCGGGTACACCACTCCAGTTATATGAGGTTTCCGAGTAATTTCGCCGTATAATCGACGAGAGTGATGACTCGGCCGTACTGCATCCTCGATGGGCCCAAAACTCCTATCGCTCCGATCAGCTTTTTTTTATTCTGGGCGCCACCATCTCCATATGGAGCCGCTATCATCGAGCATCCGAACATTTCGAAGGATGTAGTTTCGGCCCCGATGAAGACCTGAATTCCTTCCCCATTCAACGATCGATCCAGTAAATTTTTGATCGTCTTCTTTTCATCCAATTTCTGGAGTAAATTGCGGAGATCGCCAATCTCTCCTGAGTTAGATATCAGGTTAGATCGGCCCTTGACGATAACATCTCCCCCGTCCTCGGCCTCAATAATTTCGATCCCACTTTCAACGATTTCTTGTGTTAGCTCGTCGATTCCATCTTCATGACAACGAACCTGGTCCTGAATGCTATTCCTTATCTCATCGAGTGTCATCCCCGTCAGTTTTGAATTGATATATTGCGTGGCCCTTTCTAAAATCGCCTGAGAAACGTCGAGCGGGACTTCTATTAGCCTGTTTTCAACGACTCCACTCTCGGATACGATGACGACGATGGCTCTCCCCGGATTTAGCAGCACAAAATCTATATGTTTGATCTTGGCGTTAATCGTCGGCGTCATGATGATACTGACGCAATTCGAAAGCCCCGATAATATATCGGTGGCCGTCTCTAAAATCGACTCAACACTTTTCCCGTTCGCATTTTTCGTTAGCTCCAGGAAGGCTTCACGCTCCAGCGCCGAAAGATCCGCGGCCTCGACCAAGGCGTTCACAAAAAATCTCCAACCCTTTTCGGTAGGTTTTCGGCCGGAAGATGTATGCTCCGAACACAAGATTCCGAGATCCTCGAGATCGGACATAACATTCCTAATCGTCGCCGGAGAAAGCGGATTCGACAAAGTCTTTGAAATAACTCGTGATCCAACTGGCTCTCCAGTCGCAATATAAATATCGACTAATTTTTTAAAAATCTCAATATATCTCTCGTTACGTGATACATCGATTTCGGGCATCTGATTCCTGCGATATATATGAGCTAATTTAGATTCTATCCTACGAAAATTACAGAACGCAATCCTTCTGTTCCAATAGACATCCACCAACCCTGATGGTTTGAATATTTTTACACAGTCCGCTATCGGAAACGTCGATCACGACCCCACAAACGGTGGCCTCTTTCTGAGCCGGATGCATCCTACTGAATTCATGAATTTTCTGCGTAAACCTAATGATCGAGGAAGAATCCTCCATCCCGATTACCGAATCATAATCACCGCACATCCCACAGTCGGAAAGATAACCCGTCCCACCCTGGAGGATTTGCAGATCAGCCGTCGGGACGTGAGTATGTGTCCCGATGATGGCCGTCACCCTGCCATCCAGATACCTCCCGAGGGCGGATTTTTCGGCCGTAGCTTCGGCGTGAAAATCTATAAAAATCGCATCGATAGACTTTTTCTTCAATTCATATTCACTCAGTAAAACGGCAATAGCATGGAATGGATCATCGTTATATTCCATATAAAGTCGCCCTATCAAATTAACGACTAAAACCCGTTTACCAGAATTTTTCAAATCGATGATTCTATACCCTTTCCCGGGAGTGCCGACCGGATAATTCAGGGGCCTCGCCAATCTCACTTCTCGATCGAAGAGCTGCATATCTCCCTTTTGATCGAACGTATGATTCCCGAGGGTTATCGCATCGACTCCGGCCTCAAAAAGCTGATCACATATTTTTTTGGTGATTCCGAAGCCGTGGGCGGCATTTTCTGCATTGACGATTACACAATCAATCTTATGGGTCGCCTTATTGGCCGAAACATAACGGACGACGGCTTCTCTGCCGGATCTGCCGACGATATCCCCGAAAAATGCTATCCTCACTGGCCGACCGATAAGAGACGATCATGATACAGCAAGGTATGGGCCTGAGCCTGCATTTTCTTAAAGTTCCGTCCGAATTCCTTCACAATCTTGTCGCTCGATACCTTCGAGAATAATTCTTTATCCGGTGGCAATTCGGCATTCGGGATCGTTTTCTCTGCTACCATCATGATCGCGATACTATTTTCATCGTCTATCGATTTCATAATGGCCGGCTTTCCTGATGCATCCGACTCCTCGATCAGCGCCGATTCGTATTCGGTCGGAGACGCAATGTCTCGCTCTTCATATTCTATCTTATGCTTTTCGCAAACTTTTTTATATTCCGCGACGGATGATACTTCCTTCAATTCGGGGACAGCTGCGTTCAATTTTTCTATATCTTTTTGGGTCAAAAGGCCGCCCTGAAACTGTACCTTCGAGCACAAAACTTTGTATGAGGCATTGGCTTGGCCTGTCTTTCCGGGGGCAGCAATATCGACGACGCATACGATCTTATATCCAGTCCTTGTCTTGATGACATCACTAGCCTGGCCAATCTTAATGGTCTTCACGGCATCTAAAACTGGTTTCTCGATGCAATCTTCTCTGACCCACCCGAGATCTCCGACATCTCCGGTATATGTTCCCTGAGACATCGCCTCGGCCATAACCCTGAAACTAAATCCATCGTTCACGAGGCGAAGAATAGATTGCGCCCTCTCCTTCACCTTTGCATCACCTTCATCGTCATCCACCCTGAAAACTATTTCCAGCAGGTGGTAGCGTTTTTGCTTGATATTACTCTCTGCCTTTATCCGGGCCTCATCGATCTCCTGCTGCGTAACACGTGCTGCATCACCTATGAGCTGTACAATGAATTGAAGCAACATCCTGGATTTTATGTGCTTCTTGAATATTTCCATATTAATTCCACATTCTTCGAATTTATCGGCCAATTCACTGACCGTCATGGAATTGTTAGTTGCGACGCCCTGAACCTTACTATCGATCTCGCTTTCACTCACCTTTAGACTATACAATTCGGCGTATTGCTGCTGCAGCTTATCATCGATCAGGGTCCTGGCGACTGGCTCGACCATCAACCTGGCATCTTCTTTTTTGTACTGCTTCCCCGACGAAAAGAAAATGAATTTTATTTTATTTTCGGCGTCAACGTTAGTAATGACATCATTATTTACTCTTCCGATTATACGATAGAATCTATTTGCCGCGGGACAACCATTCGAGACAATTTTTCTCTTCTGTTGTTTGATGGGGGTTACATTTTTGAGGGCGAGCAGAGCACTAGGTCCTTTAAACTGCGTCAAAGAACTGCGCTCACCATCTCCCATTGTATAAAGGCTAGCATCGTCGATGGTCGTTCCGATCAGTTTAATATCGACTTTATCATCGGGAATGTTGCCTGGATCATCAGGAGTTTTGCCCTGCTCTGCTTCCTGCGTTTCTGCCTCAAGTGTTGGATCATCAGCCTCGGCGCAAATCCCATTCGTAGCAAAAAAAATGCATGACATCAAAAACGACAAAACAAGAAACAATCTCATACTAAAAAACGCAGATATGGCTTTACCGGTGAATTATACCACACATCACCACCTATTCAGTATCGCTTTGTGGGATTCAGCCTGGGTATCCGCATAAAAAACAGACCAAACTGAATTCAGTAAATATTTGAAGGATATTGATTATGCTTTATCTTCGTTTGAATAAAAACTGCAAGAATACAATTCCTCAGGAGAGATTTATAACTTCCCACAACCATCTTAGTTATTGCATCTCGTAGCATATAATTATTTTAGGTCTCTAATAACTTGAAAGGATTTACTCCTAAATGAGTATGTTGGTAAGTCTCTTGAGGTTCAGGATTTGCCCCAAAAGTACATGAACTTGTACATTTTTTTTGTATATCATTTCAAATATTGCGATGAATATGGTATAATGAGGATAGGTGTGGATTTGGTGATTGATCGCTGAGAGTTGATTTCTCAGAGGAAAGTCCGGGCTTCATGCGGGCAAGGTGCCGGATAACGTCCGGCGTCAGAGGTTGAAAAATCTCTGGTAGGGAAAGTGCAACAGAAAATATACCGCCTTTTGTTTGTTGGCAACCTCAAATGAAGGTAAGGGTGAAATGGCGTCGGTAAGAGCGCACCGCACGGCCGGTAACGGAAGTGGCATTGCAAACCCCACCTGAAGAAAGACCAAATAGAGGTGACTCGAATGAAATATTAATTGTTTTGTTCGTGATGGCCCGCGTTCATCGTCACCTGGGTAGGTCGCTCGAGCTCACCGGTAACGGTGTGCCTAGATGAATGATCAATCAGAAGATTTTTTCTTCGGACAGAACCCGGCTTACAGCCAGATTCACACCACAGTTTGAGAAGGGAGTTTATGTTTGTTGTTACGGTTTTGACCGCATCTTTGTCCGCCTTGTTTCTGATCATTTTGATTTACAAATTTGGCCGCATCAAGGGGGCGCTCAATCAGCATCATGAGCTCATCGGAGGTAATAATGATGTCGCCGTAATAGCCATCTCTGATCCAGCTAGGCCAGAACCAGTCGAGCCAAAGGGGTTGGCACAACTTAAGCAAAAATTTCCGAATTTTGTGCTTTCTGATTTTCTGAATCAAGCGGAAGAGGTGTTCGATTCAATCTTTGCTGCTTTTATCGCATCTGACTGTAATGCTCTGAAATCGAAGCTAACGACGGCAGTATACAGGGTGTTTTTCGAACAAATTCAAAGAAGAGAAGAAAAAAATTTGAGACAAGAGATAGTAATTAATCACACTGAGACCACATTAGATCAGATCCAGAATTTGGTGACGAAGGCGAATTTATTCATCTCATTTAAAGTATCTCAGATGAATGCAATCGTCAATTCTGACGGTATTTCTCTGGATAATCCGAACAAGATATACCGCAACATCTTACATAGATGGATGTTCGAGAGGAAATATAGCGAAGACGAATGGATCCTCGCCAAAATATCGAGTATCGAAATCTAAAGAATTCCTCTTATTTACTAATACTATAGCAATATTAGGGTGGTGGTGGTGATACTCGAGTAACAGAGTGAGGGGATTGCCTTGCTGGCTTTTGGTAGGCTGCAATCTGCCTTCGATCGCGGACAAAGAGCTTTCATCTGTGAGAGCTATGCCGAGAGTTGAGAATCCTCGGTTCTCTCGCCTTAATTTCTGTTTGTCGTAAGGATCTCAAAACTTAAATTATATGGTTTAATAGACCTGTTGCAAAAGTTGTAAATTCTCTCTGTTTCTGGTAAAAACTATCCTACCTAAAGCTCAAAAGAGATAAGAAAATATGATTAACTATGAATTCTTCGTAAGGAGTCCAAGGCTATTCAATTACATCTTCGGTATCAACCTTCATGA
>JAISBC010000057.1 GCA_031266385.1 Holosporales bacterium | reverse complement strand
TCTCTATATCGGTTAAATTTTTGGTTCATTTTGCCGACTGATGTATTCGATCATTTTCGGGATACTCGGGCTCAGTCAAATTATTTTCCACGATCGCTGGATTTCACAGTTGATTCTAGCTAACCTCAGTTTCATATAAGGATATAGGAAAACTCCAGAAAAACAGCAGCGGAACGCATAAAGTACGTATGAAGTCCATCAAAAAGTCGATGATGTTTACAAGATATTTGAATCCAGGATTAAAGAGTTTGCAATAGAAAACAGTCATAAGAAAAGGAGAAACAGGTTTAATTATCCGCCAGATCTCAAATAGAATACCATGGATTGTCTCTATTCTGCAGTCTCAAATTTTTTTAACGGATGATGCTCTGCTGTGCTAGAATACACTGCGTTTCGGGGTATTTGAGTGAGATAGGCTCATGGCTAGAGTTACCGTCGAGGATTGTATCGAAAAGGTTCGGAATAGGTTCGAGCTGGTATTGATGGCGGCCAAAAGGGCGGCCGATATTGATAGAGGATCTCAGCCCTCCTTACCCAGAGAGAATGATAAACCCGCCATTATAGCCCTGCGGGAAATTGCGGCCGAAACCATCTCTCTAGATGGGCTTCGAGAATTGGCCAAGCGAAGCATGGTCGAGGATGATGATGGTGAAGCTCAGCTCAGTGAAAATGTTGAGGATACTTCAGAATCGGAACAGGCCGAGGATATCCTCGATCAAGAAGATCAGGAAGAATTAGAGGGCCTCGATGACGATGTCGAGATTGACCCGTCCGAACTGCGTGGCTTGACGGACATCGATTTGGACTCGGGTGATTTTGATTCCGAATCGGAAGACTCTCTCGATTGATAGATGTCAGTCGTCGTTAGGTTTGCTCCGAGCCCGACCGGAGTCCTCCATATAGGGTCCGTTCGGACCGCCCTCTTCAACTGGTTATTCGCTCGACATAACGGCGGGAAGTTTCTTCTTCGCATCGAAGATACCGATAAATTGCGCTCGACAGAAGAAAATGCCAGATCCATCTTGGAAATTTTGAATTGGTTGCGATTGGATTGGGATGGAGATCCAGTGATACAGTCCTCCCGAATCGATCGCCACAAAGAGGTTGCCCATGATTTGGTAAAAAGCGGTAAGGCCTTTTTTTGCACATGTTCTCCAGAAGATTTGAACGCCAAAAAGGAGGCGGCCATCAAGAGTGGTAAACCATATAAATATGATGGGAAATGTCGTGATCGATCTGGAAATAAACCGGGAAATGCCGTCATTCGTCTTAGGGCTGAGATGGTCGGCACATCGACTCTCGATGATCTCGTTCAGGGCAGAGTTACCATCGAGAATTCACAGCTCGATGATCTGGTTTTGCTGAGATCTGATGGGACCCCGACATATATGCTGTCCGTCGTCGTCGATGATCACGATATGGGGATAACTCACGTCATAAGGGGGGATGATCATCTGACCAATACCTTCCGGCAGATGCAGATCTATGAGGCCTGTGATTGGGGAGTTCCCAGATTTGGACATATCCCCCTAATTTATGGTCCAGATGGAGCCAAACTATCGAAGCGTCACGGTGCCGCCAGTGCTCAGGATTATATTCAGCTGGGATATCTGCCGGAAGCAATTTTCAATTACCTACTGAGGCTTGGTTGGAGTCACGGAGATTCTGAAATTATTTCGAGGGAAGAGGCCATCGAGTGGTTCGATATAGGAGGAGTCGGTAAATCACCGGCTCGATTCGATATGGCCAAGCTTCAGAATTTGAATGCTCACTATTTGAAATTGAAGGATGATCAGTCTCTTTTTGATTGTATGTTACCATTTCTGGAGGATGGATTAACATCGGAACAGAGACAAAATATTCTACGTGGCATGAAAAGCCTGAAAGAAAGGGCTCGAACGCTGGTTGAGCTCGCCGACTCTTCTAAGATTTATTTCGAGGCACCGACAAAATTTGATGAAGATTGCGGGAGGTATGCTACCGAGAAACACCTTTCTCTCCTGAAAGATTTTAGTGATATCGTAAGAAATTCTGCGGAGTTAAAGGAATCTTCATTGCTGGAAGCGACGAAAGCACTCGCCACTGAAAAGGATGTAAAATTAGTCGAGATAGCGCAGGCTGTGCGTGGAGCCCTGTGTGGCCGCCTGGCCTCTCCGAGTATCTTCGAAATAATCGAGATAATCGGGAGAGAGGAAACATTGCTGAGGATCAGGAATTTCTCCAACAGAATCGAGAAATCATGAGATTATGCAATAAATTGGTTGTAAAAATCGTGAAAGATGCATCTGTCGGCATTTCCCTCTCAACATCCTTTTCAAATAGAAACCGCACGATCATATGGTGAAAAGTCATGAGTCATATACAGCTTTAATCATCTCTAGATATAAGTACCCGTATTCCCATTCCGTTGGGCTCATTACGAGAAAATGATAGACCTTGTGCGTGTATATTTTGCGTTTTTGCAAACTGGAGACATTTCCATTAATCAAGAGTCGAGTCCTATACTAAAAGATATTATCAAACAAGTACTCCATGGACTCATCTAAAGAAGTAAAATTATGAATCACATTCCTAATTACGCGAATAATGGATTAGGGCAAGCCCTTGTAAACAGGTGAGATACTGGGTTTTCTATCCATCAATTGGTAATATAACCCCAGTTATGGATTAGCAGGAGTAAATAGGCTAAAATCCCTAATCAATGATACAAAAACAAAGGATCTTAGCCATGGAAGAGCATATCACAGAGTTATTCTGTTTTGTTGATGATTTTTGTAAAGATCTCGATGAAGA
>JAISBC010000021.1 GCA_031266385.1 Holosporales bacterium | reverse complement strand
TTCTGATACCACCAATTCTTGCTATACGGCCTTTAATATTGGGAAAAATTTTCAGAGATAGAGAGCAATTGGTGGCTAAAGCCCCAAATATGCATATCATTAGTCTTATGCAACAGGTCCATTCATAAGAGGAGATTTGGAGGAAAGTATTCGTTACTTAGGGTGGATTTGTAGGATTTGGCCCTGTAAGTGGATTGCTACATATACAAAAAACATTCGAATCAACTTAATTTTAACCATTTTTTTGTAAGCTAATGAAGATTGGGCTCTCTCAACGTAGCAAATCTAAAGGATGAAAGTAAAAAGAGTTTTACTTGCGGTTCTATCTCTCGTGCTGTGTGGCATCATTGTATTCAGCTCCAGGGTGAGCTCGGATTTAGAAAAAGGCGATGCAGAGGCAGTCGTTGATTTTGTCGATCCTGACAAATTTTCGTATGACAATGTTAATTACGAGACCGTAAAGCCGCCTCCTGAGGTTGATCAAGGCAAACGCTTTGGAGACGTCGGAGACATCGTCAGGCGCGGAGAGCTCGTAGTGCTCGCAAGAAATATTGAGAATACTCCAATCTTCCTGATGAAGACGAAGAATGGATTCGTCGGAGAAGATGTGGAATTCGCAAAGTTACTGGCAGACGGGCTCGGAGTTCGCCTCACCATGAGGATGATTTATAGCAACTGCGATGAAATTGTTGATGCCATCGCGAACGGCGAGGGTGATATTGGGATCTCCAAAATCTCATACACCGATGAACGCGGTGCGAAAGTATTATACACAAATCCATACGTTACGTCCGGCCTCTGCATGTTGGTGAATAGACTAGCGATTAAGCAGTTGAGGGTTAGTACACTTCATGACCTTTTTGCCAATAAGAAGGCCGTAATAGCTGGGCATAAGGATACGAGCTATGAATATTATGCGCGAGAATTTGCTACCCATGCAAAATTTGTTTCTGATGCTGATTGGGAGGGAGTTATCGTAAAAAATTTGAGGAATAACAAGTTTTCTGCTACGGTCAGAGACTCGATTGTTATCAACCTCCTACTACATAAAAAACCGAGATACTGCCTCGAGTTATTGCCGATCATGTTGAAGGATAACGCAGATTCATATGCTGCGGTCGTCAATATGAAGAAGTCATCGCTATGCCTTTGGATCAATAAACTCCTTGCCATTAAGCGTGGTGAGCAACCTGACATAAGTCGACTCATCAAAAAATACAGTGGGTACATAAAATGAGGTTAGTTACCGCCTTATTAAGGGTTATAAAGATCTGGCGCAATCCCGTAGATCAGACAAATTAGGGAGAAGGAATATGGACGAAGCAGTGACAAAAACTAAGACTGGATCAAGCAAAGGGATTATCACGATATTCGTATTGCTGATATCAGTGATGGCTGGAATTACCTTCCCTGAACTCGAGAAATACACGAAACCAGCAAGTGACATATTCCTGACACTGATATTCATTCCGGTTATCCCGATCATCTTCGCCTCCGTCACGTGCACTATAACCAAAATGCTCACCGACAAGGAGAACGGAGTCAAAATATTGCGAACGATCATTACGTTCATTTTGGCCCTGATTTGTGCGGGCATAGTTGGATGCCTCATTTGTGCCATCACGAATCCGGGCGATGCACTTTCGAAATCCTCTGAGATTTCCAACATGATATTCCAGGATATGCAGAAATCGATGCTGACCCTGTCATTTACAGATAACATCAGCTCATCTGAAAACTTTCCATTTCTCGATTTCATTACGGCCTTGCTACCTAAGAATCCATTCGCTGCCTTCGCTCATGGAAATATCATTCAGATACTGTCACTATCGATCTTGTGTGGAATTGCCATCGCAACTCTGGATAAAAAGAAGCAGGAATCAGCTGTAAAGACTCTCGATGTGATGATGATCGCATTCAACAAAATATTGAATATCCCGATCAAGATTCTTCCACTCGGGTTGTTCTTCACGATCACGAGCAGTATATCGACGATAAACGTTAACGTCCTCATGTCGATGCAGCAGTTTTGCATCAGTGCTATATTGAGTTTCATAGCGTTGATCGTAATCGCCGTCTTGCTCGTTCTAATCTATAGCCCAGTAAAAGCGACCGTGGCATTTGCTGAGCTGAAGGATCCCGTTGTAATCGCATTTTCTACGTGCAGCAATCAGGCTACGATTCCGTTCCTCATATCGACATTGGTGGACGGATTCAAGCTCGACAGAAACGCGGTTAACATCGAGATTCCTCTGGGAGTCACGATGTGCCGAGCGGGCAATGTCGCGTATTACGCATTCATTACCGTCTTCATAGCGATGCTATATAACGAACCTCTATCGATCCCACAATATCTATTCATAGTTGCTGGGGCAATCTTGGTTAGCTTCTCGGCGACGGGGGTATCCGGAATAATAGCCGTCGGCATGGTATCGATGGTTTTGGATCCGCTGAACCTTCCGATAGAATCTGTATTAGCCCTCTTGGTGATTATTGATCCCGTGCTAGACCCCTTCCGAACGGTGACTTCCCTGATAGTAAACGCGGCCTTGGCTTGCTTTGTTATCAACAAAAGCTCACCAGAGAAAAAGAAATGCACTTAAATCTATTAGATCTCCCATATACACTCCCATTGCAGAAATAAGAGTATGTGAGCGATGAGATAATCATGTCTAAGGAAAAAATGGAGATAATTGCAATCCTAGCAAAGGTAGAGGTTTTTTAGGATTTTAGGCTCATTGCTTAGTCCAATCCATTATTCGCGTTAATAGCATTAGGTCATTTGCTAGACTTCTTTCGAAACGACTACAATCATATAGAAGCGGAGTCTATCGCCATTTGCTCTGTGCCAGCTCGCTGCTAATCATCTCAGGATTGCTATGAGAATTTTACCATCTCTCCATCATCATATTTGTTACTCAGCTCCGGGCCTTCTGCAGAATAGGTATGATACCGGATATTTGAAACTGGATTTAACAGTTTCCGGATAATTTGTATTGTGCGGCCTCGGCGATGTGATGTTTTTGGATTATAGTGGATCCCTCCATATCAGCTATCGTCCTGGAGACCCTCAGGATTTTATGGCACCCTCTCGCCGAAATATTTGTGCTCTGAACAATTTGCTGGAAGAATGTACTCGTGGCCCCCTCGAGACGAGTCACCTCATTCAGGTATTTCCCCCTGGCCTTTCCGTTCAATTTTAACTCGCTGACTCCGCTATCCTCGGCCCGCCTGACCTGGATTGCCCGAGCCACGGTCACCCTCTTCCTCACCGTTTCAGAGGTCTCTCTATCCTCCTTCTCGAATAACTCAGCGACCTTAATGCTGTTAACAAAAATTATGATATCGAATCTATCCAGGATGGGGCCGGAGATTCTATTCCGATATTCGATGGCACATCTCGGAGCCTTTTGACACTGCCTCTGTGGTACCCCATAAAATCCGCATTTACACGGATTCATGGCGGCTATCAGCTGTATATTAGCCGGATAGGTTATATGCTCCTTTGCTCTCGCGACCGTTATATTATTCGTTTCGAGGGGCTGCCTCAGAGCATCGATCGTCTGCCTCTGGAATTCCGGCAATTCATCCAGGAATAAAATCCCATTATGAGCCAAAGATAATTCTCCCGGTTTCGCATCGGATCCACCACCGACTATCGAAATTAATGAGGCCGAATGATGAGGATCTCTGTACGGAGGAAGATGTATGAGACCGTTATCCGGCGACATTCCAGCCAGACTATATATGCAGGTCGTCTCGAGGGCCTCGGCCGGAGAAAGGGGCGGTAGAATCGTCATCATACGAGATGCTAGCATCGATTTGCCGGATCCAGGACTGCCGATCATCAAGAGATTATGCCCTCCCGAGGCCGCGACTTCCAGGGCCCTCTTGGCGAATGGTTGCCCATATACATCCGACATATCGACCTCATATTCCGGGGGCTCCCGAAATCGATTCGAACAAACCTCCGTCTTGGCGACCTGTGTAATACCGGAAAAGTGATTGATGACGGTTATAATGTTGGGGCACGCGATGATTCCATCGTTCCCGCTCCAGGCTGCCTCCGTTTCACAGGCCTTCGGACAAACCAAAGCCATATCATTTTCATTGGCCAGCATGGCCGCGCAAATTGCCCCAGAGACATAGCACAGACCGCCATCGAGACCCAATTCTCCGATCGAAATAGTATTTTCAAATAACCTGATATCGATGGCCTCCATGGCCCCAAGAATGGCGAGGGCAATCGGAAGATCATAGTGAGATCCTCCCTTTGGAATATCAGCCGGAGCCATATTGACGATAACTTTTTTCGCTGGAAATCCAATTCCGAGTTGATAAAAAGTTGAGCGAATTCTTTCCTTGGCCTCGCCGACCGTTTTATCCGGTAATCCGACGATGCAGAACGATGCGATACCCGGGGAAATCTGAGCCTCGACAGTGATCTCGCTCGGCCGCATCCCGATGAATGCAACCGTCCTTATCTTGGAAACCATCGAAAATCATCGGAAAGGCACCTTCAAACCATTTTAGCACCTTCCAGTTAATCTGCGGTTAAAACCGATCTTGTAGTATTCAAAGTTATCCTTATCAGATTCTTAGTGAAATGATAGAAATTAAATTCCAAATAAATGGCCCTGTTGCAAAAGCCTTATGATATGCATATATGAGGCTTTGGCCACCAATAGCTCTCCATCTCTGAAAATTTTTTCCAATATTATACTAATAATCAATGACCTCATCTAAAGAAGTAAAATTATGAATCATATTCCTAATTTTCCTCTTTAACCAACCCCAGAAATGTTCTATAGGATTAAGATCATGAAACTAGCATCATCCATATCCATTATCTTCTTCCTCTCTACTTCTGGTAACAATCACTGTTCCAGTAACATATTGCCATTAAATGGAGTGTATATATAT
>JAISBC010000020.1 GCA_031266385.1 Holosporales bacterium | reverse complement strand
TTCTGATACCACCAATTCTTGCTATACGGCCTTTAATATTGGGAAAAATTTTCAGAGATAGAGAGCAATTGGTGGCTAAAGCCCCAAATATGCATATCATTAGTCTTATGCAACAGGTCTATTGTGAAGAATCCTTGTTATTGATCGTTGAATTTGAGGCAGATATCTAGGACAATGCTTAGATTTTGAAATTGCCCGCGATATAGAATCGTTATGTTCATTTGGAATGTATCTCCCATTGCCTTTTCTGTTTTCGGTATTCAGGTGTATTGGTATGGTGTGATCTATGCGATCTCCCTGGCATCGGCATGGGGGGCCGCCGCCTGGAGTCTACGGAAGGTCAGAAATGTGGTTCCGTCGATGGTTCCATCCGCCAATACCTTCGATAATTTTATGTTTTTTTCGATAGTCTGGATGGTCATTGGTGCCAGATTGGGACACGTCTTATTTTACGATTTTGAATACTATCTGGAAAATCCATTGGAAATTTTCATGCTGAGGCAGGGGGGGCTAGCATTCCACGGATCCGTCATTGCCCTCGCGATTTATACCTATTCCTTTTGTCGAACCCATAACTTCGAATGGAGAGTTCTGACGGATGTCCTGTGTTTTGCCGGGTCATTGGGATTGGGTATCGGGAGGATCGCCAATTTCGTCAATCAGGAGCTTTATGGCAGGATTTGTACGGCCGATTTCGCCGTAATCTTTAGTTCGGTGGATAATATGCCTCGATATCCAACGCAGCTTTTCGAATCAGTTTTTGAAGGTTTCCTGAATTTCTGGATATTACTCGTAATTTTCAGGATGAAGGGAGTTATGACGATCGGATCGGGGGTCTTGACCTCGATATTCTGCATAATCTATTCATCCTCTCGGTTTATCATAGAATTTTACAAGGAGGTAGCCACCGAGCAGTATTTCGGATGGTTATCGCTGACGGTCGGTCAGACTTTATCGATTGCCCTGTTTCTCTTCGGGATCTTTGTGATAAACTGCTGGAAGTCGAGGAGTGAGCATAATAATTAGAAAAAGTGTTAACTAATGATTGATATCTCTTTCGTTAAGGCGAATCCAGGGAGTCTCGACGATGCCATGAAAAAACGCGGGAAACCTGGAGTTGAAGCTGAAGTTCTGAAGGCCGAGCAGGATTCTCGATTACAACAAACGAAATTGCAACAATTACTCGAAAAACGAAATTCAATTACCGAAGAGTTCGCGAAATGCAAGGCCGCCGGAGGTGATGGGTCAGATTTGTCGAGCCAGGTTTCGGCCCTAAGAAAAGAGATACAAGAACAGACCGAGCGTTCAAATCAGGCCAAGAGTGATTACATTAAGATCCTGGAGACGATTCCAAATATCCCATCCGAGGAATGTCCGGTTGGGCCAGATGAGGATAGCAATCTCGAGGTTAGGCGCTTCAATACGCCGAAGGAATTCGACTTCGATCCGATCGAGCATTATGAGCTCGGAGCAAACCTAGGCATGATGGATTTTGAAAGGGCTGTTAAGATAGCTGGAGCTCGGTTCGTCCTCCTGTTTTCCGATCTGGCCAGGCTGGAGCGATCTCTCGCGAATTTTATGCTGGATATTCACACAAAAGAGCATGGATATACCGAGGTTTACGTTCCCCTCATCTTGGGACAGAATGCCATGTACGGCGTCGGGCAACTTCCGAAATTTGAGGAGGATGTGTTCAAGACGACGATGGGATCCTACCTGATTCCAACATCTGAGGCATCGCTCACGAATATTCACGGCGATGAACTTTTGCAGGAAAATGTATTACCCATTCGGTATACGGCTTATACACCCTGTTTCCGATCGGAGGCCGGGGCGGCCGGGCGAGATACGGCCGGGATGCTGAGGCAACATCAGTTCGGGAAGGTCGAGATGGTCAGTATCACGACGCCAGGGCAGGCCATCGAAGAACATGAAAGGATGACGGCCTGCGCTGAGGAAATCCTAAAGAGGCTGGATTTACCGTTTAGGACGGTCGTTTTATCGACGGGGGATATGGGGTTTGCATCTGAAAAGACGTATGATTTGGAGGTTTGGCTACCCGGGCAGAAAAGGTATCGTGAAATATCGAGTTGCTCAAGATGCGGGACATTTCAGGCTCGTCGGATGAATACTAGATTCAAATGCACGTCCTCGAAGAAGAATGAATTCGTCCACACATTGAACGGATCTGGTATCGCCGTCGGGAGGTGCCTAATCGCGATCCTAGAGAATTATCAGCAATCTGATGGCTCGATAGTCATCCCCGACAAACTGATCCCGTACTTTGGGAGCAAACAAGTCGCTATCTGTTAGGAAATAGTAGGTTCACCTCATGTGTGTTATTCCAATCTTCATCATTGGGTGGATGTTATGAGGAGGCTGGTTGCTTATCAGTTCTTACCTAAGAAACCTTCTGTTGGGTTTGCAGAACTTAATAATCTCGCAGGAAAAAATGTTCTTATATGAAACTGAGGTTACACAAGTACAAAATCTTGTTTATTTCCGAGAGACTATCCACTACAATGGGCAGCCGGGAAATCAATGTGGCCCCTATCATGTGGGCTATCTTGTTGCGCCATTGAAATGATGCATGCCGCGGCCAGTAGGGTCGATCTCGACCGATTCGGGTGCCTCTTCAGGGCCAGCCCGAAGCAGTCCGACCTGATGATCGTCGCCGGAACCGTCACGAAAAAGATGCTTCCACAGATCATAACTTTATACGAACAGATGCTCTTTCCAAAATTCATCATAGCCATGGGGAGTTGCGCGATTAGTGGCGGCCTCTATGCTGATTCCGAAACCGTGGTTCCCGGCATCGGCTCCATTTTACATGTTGATGCTGAAGTTTATGGATGCCCTCCCCCTCCAGAGGATCTGGCCAATGCGATCCTGGATATTCAGAGAAAAAGGGGAGGTTCGACTTGAATCTTGCATAACCTTTTTCCCTAAATAAGATCCTTTTTACAGCCTGTGAGCCCTAGCATTTATGTTTTATTATCCTGAGTAAAGTTAAGATTCAATTAACCCTATACAAGGACACTTGACTCGAGGATTTCTTAGAGGACCTATTCCACAATATCATGCCGAGCCACCCGAATACTCCGACAGATACTGCCAAGCGGGCTTTAAACAACCGAGCTTTATAAATGCTCTCGTATTCAGCGCGCTTCATACCTCTCCCAAATCCCATGACCCCAGGTTTATTAACTTCGTTCCAGAACCCAGTAAGCACACTGTCCATCCAAGTAACTTGATCAGTAGAGAGATTCTCCCACTTAATCATCCGACCAGGCCCCCCCATCAACGGAACAATCCAAGAAGCCTCCCTAACAGTAAGAGGTCTTAAATTCCCATGGAATGACAGTATATCTTTAGGTAAAAACAGAGAATCCGGCCAGAAGTAATCACCATATCGCAATGGGGCTGGCTCACCCCTACGAGCAGAGTCCTGCCCAAGTTTAAAGGCGTCCTCATCCAAGGTAAAATATAAGCCGATCAACAATCTCGGACAACTCACACTAATTTCTGCACAGGAAACTCCCATGGTTAAGAAAAGAGATACTGAACATAATTTACAGCCCCCCATACATAGCATAGACAAGCCTGTTTTAACATGGTTCATCAAAGTAAAATTGTTAATACATTTCATAAAAAAACATCCTCCACCAAACACTAAAAAACAGTAAAACATGCATAGAATGACGATTCATTCCAAATGAAGTACTGTCAATTTAGAAGAGGATTTATTAGAATAACGCTTAAACAAATAAGTACCGAGCAATCCGAGCCCTACGGCGGTCCCGAGAAGTATTGTTTTCCACAATCGGGGCATATAAAGAGATTCGATCTCTGAGCGCATCTTAGCAATTCCAATTCCTAGATACCCTGGCTTAGTAGCCTCGTACCACCATCCTGCAACAACCCCGTCAATCCAGGTATCGTTTCCAAAAGGTATACCATCCCCACAATAGTGGCGGCCGGAGACCCCCATCAACGGCTCCATCAATGGGGAAATTTTCTCCCCATGCAACATAGAATTGTCATCCCTGGTCTTCAGTGAGACAGGCACCGGCATGGCGTCCGGCAACCATGATCCAGCCTGTGGTGGTCCGTAAAAGGAAACCCAATGCATGGGGCCAGGATCCCCCTGAAGGGCAATTGATTGCCCCAGTTTAAAAGCCTCCAAGTTCGTGATATCCCTAGAGAATTCATCACAAAAGAAGAAAGTCGGATATGTCAGCTGGTGTCCCAATAGGACAGAAACAAACAATGGGTACAAACTTAAGAGCCCCCCCCCCCACCGCCTAAAAACGCCTGGTTTTCCAGCATTCTTGTTAGCAAATTTGTTAAATATTTTCATAAAAATATATCCTCCCTAATATATCTATACTAATCATAATCGATTACTATTTAATTTTCGGTAAACTCGGGGAAGCCCAAAGATTTTGATGCGGCGATGGCGATGCAGGATATGGCCGCCGTTTCAGATCTTAAAACGTTGGGCGACAGGGTAATCGGTATCGTTAGATCTAGCAGCCGATTCCTCTCGCTTTCAGAAAATCCACCCTCTGGACCAACAATAAAGCCGCAATTTTTCGACGTATCAATTGACGAATTTTGACGCTCTTCCAGCCGTTCCAACGCTGAAATCCACAAAAAATCAGGCGGTAATTCATTTACAAAATTTTCGAAGGATATTTCCTGATGAATGACGGGAATATCGAGCCTTCCGCATTGCTCGGTCGCCCCCTTCGCGATCATCTTCATTTTGTCGAATTTGAACTTGTAATTCGTAAATTCAGATATGATCGGCCAAAAATCGGTTGCCCCGAGCTCAGTACACTTTTCGATGATCAGCCCCGTATTGCCAGGCTTGATTGGGCAAAAGGCTAATCCCAGCCTTTGGCGCCCTGGTTGATATTCCCGTAAAAGGCGCCACTTGCGAGCGATTATCGAATGCTTTCTGATGGAATCGAGGATACATAACCATTCTCCAGATTCCACATTGAAGACTATTATCTCGTCTCCCGGTTTTAATTTCAGAACGGATACCAGGTGAAGATGACAATCATCCGGCAAAATAATGGGGCCCATCTCCAGATCTGGGCAATAAATTCTTGGAATATGCTTCGCCAAAAATTTATTCCCTCCGTTTTACGAACTTAGCATCATCGATAAAAAATGATGCAATCCCGGCAAAAATCGCTCCGAATATGATGAATAAAAGGGCGCTACGATATGTAATGATCGTATATACGGGACGCCCGGTATCATCCACCATCCCGTTCCTAAAGAAATCCAGTAGCCTGCCTAATAGAGGCTGAAAAACGATCCCACTGAACATGATGAGAGTATTCATGAATCCGGTGGCGGTTCCACTGTATCGATCGGGGATAAGGCCGCAGACTATCTGGTAGGACAGGATGTTGGAGGCCGACAGGATGCTACTTATCATCAAGAAAAAGATACACCAGTTATAGTCGATCGAGTCGCTGCAGAGAGCCATCCAGAGCGTCCAAATGAAGAGGATGGAGCAGGGGATGATGACCCTCTTGCAACTGTTGATCTTTTCTGCGATCCAGGCGGATAAAAGACCCCCGACCGAAGAGCCGATGAAGATAGTGATCGCTCCGATCGAGGCCAATTTCGTGGAGATTCCAAAACGAATTTCCAGGAATGGAATGATCCAAAGCTCGGCGAGGGCGCACACCGGTAGGTATAGGATGGCGCAACAGAACCCCAGGAGCCATACTCTCGGTTTTTTCACGATGATTCTGATTCCATCCAAAACGCCTATACCATTGGGCATCCGTGCCGAACCATTACGGTCGGGAATGACGCGCCATGCAAGGATGGATATGAGGGCCCCTATGGCGGCGATAACGAAGGTCGCCTGTCTCCAACCGCCAAATTGACTGGATAGAAATACGATGGGAGCCCCTCCGGCGACCCCTCCTAAGCAACCCGCCAAATTGGCGGCCCCCATGAGTAGGGCGTACTTTTTTTTGTCGAAATGATCACGGGCTACTTTCCCACAGCAAACGTATGCCGCCGCTGAAAATAGACCTATCAAAAATCGTCCTAATTCAAGCTGAAAGACTGTGGTTGCCATCCCAAAAATGAGGACACCAATCGAGCAGGCAAAACAGCATATGGCCACCACTGCTCTCGGCCCCAGTCGGTCGACGATGATTCCGTATGGGACCTGCATGGCGACGTATGAGATGTAGGCGATCGATATTATGAAACCGAGGAAAGAGGAACTGATACCAAAATCGGATGATAAATCGCCGAGCAGAACACTGGGCTCAGTCCTCGCGGCACATGAGAATAAGAAAAACATCCAACACGCCAAAATGGCCAAGACGAGGGATCGATTCTTCTCGTTATCTAATCCAAACAAAAACTAAATCACAAGAACAGCCTATGTATCATATTCTAGCATGAATCGTGAGGGTAATGACATGATCCCAACCTCCTCCCGACGTGTAATCATTACGGCAGAAAATTAACAAAAGTATGGCGTTACATATTAGACCTGTTCATATATTTCCCTCTGCTACCATGAAGGAGCAATTCAATGGTAGAGTTGCATCGAGCTCCAGGAGAGCATGTACAGTTCTCCCTTTCGAAACCTTTAGAATCAGAGTTTTTGGTAGGAGACACGGAGATATAGAAGCGGAGTGTATAGTAAAGAGGAAGATAGTGGGGATTTAGGTGGTGTGTCTATTTCGATTCCGAATCTCATGGAAATTATCTGTGAAAGGGATAACCTAAATGCCGCCTATAAAAAGGTTTACAGAAATCGTGGTATTCCAGGGATAGATAATATCTCAGTCGACGCCATGAATGATTGGCTCAAAGCCAATAAAGATGCTCTCATAAATTCTCTTCTGGATGGAACTTACGTACCACGCCCCGTCAAAGGAATTTATATTCCAAAGCCGCGGAAAAGAGGGATCAGATGTATTGGGGTTCTGAGTGTCATCGACCGGCTCGTACAAAACGCGATTTTCCAGATTATTTGCGATCCGATAGATAATATGTTTAGCGATCATAGTTTCGGATTCAGAAGAAATCGAAGTGCTCTGGATGCGATTCAGCTAGCCAGAAATTACATATTAGATGGATATAAATATGTGGCCGACATAGACATCGAAAAGTTTTTCGATAATATTCATCACGATAAGGTGATGTATAAATTATCCAGGATCGTTCACGATAAAAGGGTACTAAAAATTGTGCGGCGTTTTCTGCGGGCTGGTATGTGGAGATATGACGTATATATCGAGAGAGTAAGCGGAGTATATCAAGGGGGCTCACTATCTCCATTGCTATCGAATCTTATGCTTCACGAGGTCGACGTTTTACTCGAGGATAGGGGACACAAATTTTGCAGATACGCCGATGATATAAAGATTTATACCAAAAGCCAAAAGGCGGCCGATAGGGTTTTACTATCGGTCGAGAAGTATCTTTCTCAGACTCTAAAACTCAAGTGCAATGAACGGAAAACGAAGGCCTGTCGAGTTCGAGATTCGGAATTCCTGGGCTATAATATCGATGAAAATGGGAGGATCACGGCTATTCAAGAAAATATTGATGCCTTAAAATATAAAATCAAAAAATTAACCAATAGATCTGTTTTTCGAAGCTTAAAAACCATGATATTAGAATTAAATCAGATTATAGTTGGATGGACTTCGTATTTTCGGTACGATTACCGTCAGGATATTTACCGTGATCTCGATACGATGCTAAGACGGAGGATCAGAGCAAATATTATCCGGAGGGCCATCGTTCTGAGGTCTGATGGATTAGCCTGGATCAAATCGATAGGATGCAAACATTGCAATATCGATTTCAATAGGATCAGATGGAACTGCGGACTGGTAACCAGGAGGGCCAATTACATCATCCGCAACGAATGGTTCTCAGAAAACAACCTAAGATCAATCCTCCAGAGTAAGGAAAAATACGGAGCCCGGGGGAGGACCGGCGACCGATAACAAACAAACTCGCAACTAACAGGAAAAAGGCTCGAATTCACAGCCTATTTAACCTCAGTTTCGTATAAAGATATAGGAAAACACTAGGAAAACAGCAGCGGAACGCATAAAGTACGTATGAAGTTTAACAAAAACTCGTACCTTTTATGATTCCGCTAACCGAGATTC
>JAISBC010000014.1 GCA_031266385.1 Holosporales bacterium | reverse complement strand
TCATAAACCACTAATAAGAAAACCAAGTAGAAAAAAGTACAATTAGAAAGGCACTAATAAAGATAAAGATTACTCTAATAAAGACCAAATGATACAGAGAAAGGGCAAGGGCTCCAAAGGGATAGAAGGTTATCGGTGAAGTAAGCAGAGATATATATATATACTCCATTTAATGGCAATATGTTACTGGAACAGTGATTGTTACCAGAAGTAGAGAGGAAGAAGATAATAGATATGGATGATGCTAGTTTCATGATCTTAATCCTATAGAACATTTCTGGGGTTGGTTAAAGAGGAAAATTAGGAATATGATTCATAATTTTACTTCTTTAGAAGAGGTCATTGATTACTTGGGTGATAAATGTTTTTGGTATATTTCTAAACTCACCTACTGATGTCTGCATCTTCTATTATGAAGCTCGTTCCGAATTGGGGATTGCTGCTGATAAAGCCGACTAAATCTAATAGATTGTTTTTCTTCTGTTCCAGAATAGAAACAAATTTTTGTTTCATCGAGATATTGAAAATAAACCCCCTTATATCCCGATCTCCCAGATGACCCGATAGAATTATCATTAAATGGGCTCCTGTTTTTGTCTTCGATATGCTTTTAATGCGCATTTCCCTAAGACAAAAAAGTGGTTTTTCCATTCCTTTTCCAAAGGGCTCTAAAATCTTTAATTCATTAGCAAGTGATGACAATTGAGAGCTGATTTTTATTTCATAGTCGATGAGGAGTTGATTCACAAATTCCACATCTGTATTATCAATCAGGAATTTTTGAAAATTGAATACATCGGAGAAGTTCATCGAAAATCCACCGGCCAGGGCGTGACCGCCGCCCTCAGTAATCACTCCGGCCTTTTTGGCTTTATCGAAGAAATGCCCGATATGGAACCCAGGAATGGACCTCGCCGAGCCCTTTCCTTTACCATTCGAATCAAAGGACATAACGAATGTTGGTTTACAGAATTTCTCTTTGATTCTTCCGGCGATGATTCCGAGGACTCCTTCGTGCCACCCTTCTCCGTATAAGAAAATTCCACCGTTGGTCTCAATAGCCCCCCTCCCAAACTTCCCCCTATCTTCCCCTTTACTATTCTCTCCGCTTCTGTGCTCCGTATCTCCTAGTAATAGATCTGATTGTGGGGGTTTGGGAGGGGGTCTAGTATCCATTTCAGATATCATCACCATCACTTCCGCCATCAACTCCTTCTCCAGGATCTTGCGCCTTTCATTGAGGTTTAATAAATTTTTGGCGAGCTCGTGGGCCTTATCATCGTCTTCTTCCAGAAGAGATTGCAGGGCTATCATCGGGTCACCTATCCTCCCGGCAGCATTTATCGCCGGCCCTATGAGGAATGATAGATCTTCCGGTAAATCGATCCTATTAATCCCGAAGGCCCTCATCATGGCTTTTATTCCTGTCGAACAAGGTCCATGCTTTAGGAAATACTTTACGATGGCTCGGTTTATCCCTCTCAGATCGACGACGTCACAGAGGGTCCCGAGGGCTACAACATCGTTAAACTGCAATAGGTCCGGTGAATTTGCATCATCCATGAAGCCGACATTAGACCCACCGCCTAACCCCCCACAATCAGTCTCTTCCTTCGTCGATCCGGTGCTCGAATGCTCATGTACCCCTAAGTACACTCCGCTTCTGTGCTCCGTGTCTCCTAGTAATAGATCTGATTGTGGGGGTTTGGGAGGGGGTCTATTCTTTAGATGCCGACGTAGGGCCATGAGGAAAATGAAGACGACTCCAGCCGCACACAGGTGTTTAATATGAGAATTACCAATTTCCATCTGATCTAACCTGTTTGGATTGACGATGGCGACTGCTCCAGGCAGTGGTTCAGCGGTCTGCACGTGGTGATCCAGAACGATTACATCTATTCCAAAACTTTGTAATTCTTCTATTTCTGAGACGGCATTCGTCCCGGAATCAACCGCTATAAATAGATCCACCTGTTTTTCCTTGGCTAGGCGAATTGCCTCAGAATTGATTCCATATCCCTCAGAGAATCGGTTTGGAATGTGAAATTCGGAGGAAATACCAAGTAATTTAAGGTACTTAACGATAAGGAAAGTCGATGTAATGCCATCGACGTCATAGTCGCCGAATACCATTATACTCTCGCGATCGATTATGGCCTTGGCCACTCTCTCGACGGCCTTCTCCATCCCTAAAAATAATGATGGTTCCGGAATCGTTGATTTTAGACTACAACTGAGGAAGGAATTAATCTCGTCGACTCCTCTGAATCCGCGATTCATTAGGATATGAGCAATGAAACTGCTTATCCCAGTTCCTCGAGAAATTTCTTGAGTGATTTCTGAATCGTTCTGGAATAACGCCCAGTTTTTCCCGGAAAAAGATCTACTCATTATTATGTTCAGGTTTCCCCGATAAAGATTATCTCTTCTTCGAGGAGTATGCCACTCTTCTCAAATACTTTCTCTTTTATTAGGCGAATTAGTTCTATAAACTCTGCCGAACTGGCATCCCCAGTATTGATCAGAAAATTTGCATGAAGATCGCAAACGGATGCTTGCCCGACCTTAAGATTATCGCATCCGGCCTCTCTTATCAGTTGCCAGGCCTTAAATTCATTGGGATTTTTAAAGGTGCTACCTAGAGTCTGCCGGCCCATCGGCTGCGAAGATGATCTTTTTTTGAAAATTTCATCCAAGGTGGAGTTCAGCTCCTGTTCCGTCTTTTTCGATGTCTTGAACGTCGCCGATGTAATAATGAGATTTTTCGGAATATTCCCATTCCTATATTGCATATCAATTTCCGATCGTTTCAACGAAAATTTCTGCCCTTCGTAATTGATACAATTAATATCAATTATAACATCGGAAATCTCGAAATCAGGAATACCAGCATTCATGGCGATTGCTCCACCTATCGTTCCTGGTATGCAGAAAAGCCGTTCGCAGCATGAAATTCCGTTTTCGACGCATTCCGTAATGAATCTACCTAACATCGCCCCCGCCTCGGCATATACGTAATTCTCACCAAATTTTATATTCCGCATAAATTTAGATAGAATAACAATACAACCACGAAATCCTTCATCCGAAACGAGTGTATTAGATAAATTACCGAGACATATAATCGGCAAATCATAAGATCTATTATGCAAGAAATGAGCCAAATCTTCCTCATCTTTTGGATAAAACAGAATATCGCAAATTCCGCCAGTCCCGATGAATGAGATCTCTTTTATTTTGCGATTAAAAATGTATTCTCCTCTGATTTCTGGTAGCATCTGTCTACCAAGAGTCCGGCTTAGCTATCAACTTAGCAGCGTGGTCGATTAGATCCCTTATGCCAGCCTTCGTAACAGTTGAAATAATAAAAATCGGATTGTCGGTTATTTTTTCTAGTTCTTCTTGAATTTTCAGAATTACATCCCTCTCGGTAATATCGGATTTATTTAGGGCAATAATTTCTGGTTTTTTATTCAGATCATGTCCGTATAAATCAAGCTCCCTTCGAATCGAAGCATATGAATCGACTGGAGATTCAACATCCGCAGCAATGATATGTAGAATTACCTGACAACGCTCGATATGAGCTAGAAATTTATCTCCTAACCCCCTCCCGGTATGGGCAAACTCGATGAGGCCGGGAATATCGGCGACCACAATTTCCGTATAATCGAGCTTTATGATGCCCAGCTGGGGAGTAATCGTCGAAAATGGATAGTCCCCGATTTTAGACTTAGAATTCGTCACGACCGAAATGAGAGATGATTTTCCAGCGTTCGGCAGCCCGACCAGCCCAACATCAGCAATCAGCTTCAATTTCAGCCAAATCCAACGTTCTTGACCAGATTCTCCATTCGTCGTCTCTCTTGGGGCTCTGTTCGTCGACGATTTGAAGGCCGTATTACCGAGGCCACCGCGTCCTCCTTTCGCCAATAGAACCTTCTGGCCAACCTCCGTTAAATCCGCAATTTCAGTAGATTTATCTTCGTCGAGAATTTGAGTCCCGACTGGAACTTGAAGAATGACATCATCTGATTTTCCTCCGGTTTTGTTCTGACCAGAGCCATTCTCTCCTCTTTTGGCTTTAAAATGCTGCTTATATCTATAGTCGATGAGGGTATTATTATCCGCGACGGCCACGGCATACACCGATCCTCCGTGTCCTCCAGCCCCTCCGTCCGGCCCTCCAAATTCAACGAATTTAGCATGTCTGAAGCTTAGGCACCCATTCCCGCCGTCACCGGCTTTTATGTATATTTTTGCCTCATCGAGAAATTTCATTTAAAAACCATGCCTGTTTTTAAAGGCCGCAATGAGGGTTCCTTCATCGAGGCCTTCCAGATCGCTCCCAATCGGAACTCCATGCGAAAGTGTCGTAATTTTTATATTCAGTTCCTTCATTTTATCCTTCACGAAAAACATCGTAGTTTGACCATCCAAATCGGCGCTCATCGCTATAATCACTTCGCGAATTATTTCGTCATCAGGATTCTTAGCTGAATCAGATATACGGCCGCATAATCGCTCGATATCCAGATCCTCAGGTCGAACCCCGTCGATGGCCGAGAGTTTTCCACCAAGCACGTGATACCTACCCCTATAAAATCCAGTACGCTCGATGGCCCACAAATCGGCAATATCTGACACTACGCACAAAGTAGAAAAATCCCTTTTTTTGTCTGAGCATACGAAGCATACTGGTTTTACGTCCATATTACCGCATATTTCGCATTCCGTCGCATTTTCGAATACATCAACGAGAGACTTAATGAGATGATCCATCACGGTATTCCTGCGCTTCAGGAGGTGGACGACGATTCGCATCGCAGATCTAAATCCCATCCCTGGCAATCGCCCGATGCAACTTACTAGTTTCTCAATTTCTCCGATCGACATTAGACTCTATCCCATATCCTCCCACAATCAGTCTCTTCCTTCGTCAATCCGGTGCTCGAATGCTCATGTACCCCTAAGTACACTCCGCTTCTGTGCTCCGTGTCTCCTAGTAATAGATCTGATTGTGGGGGTTTAGGAGGGGGTCTATTATCGGTCAAAAGGCTACTCAGACCGATTTTAGGACGTGGTGATCCGGATAATTTTTCTGAATAAACTCACTCATGGCTATGATGACTCTATCGACAGTAATATTTGCCGGCTCATCGTAAGTCTGAACACAGACATCAGATTCAGCAAAAATTGGGTAATAATTTTCAATGAACCCGACTAGAATCTCCTCTTCTCTTCCCACTTCAAGGAGAGGTCTATCCTTCCTACCGATTACCCTAAGAAGCAGAGTTTGAATATCGGCCTTGAGCCATACAGAAATCGCCTTTTCTTTTAGCAGAGCCCTGGTATCGTCGTACGTAAATGATAGACATCCGGTTGCGACTACCTGAACGGACTGCCCGAGAATCCTCGAGAGAACGCGATATTCTCCGCTCTGTAATGCCCCCGCTCCAAAGACCGAATCGATATCTCCGATTGAGCATCCGGCCGCCGCCTCGACTTCCTGATCTGAATCGCAAAACGGCAGATCAAATCTTTTCGCGAGTCTTTTCCCGATGCTGGTTTTGCCACATCCCATCAACCCTATTATTACGATCGGTTTCGGAGGCATAAAACTCACCAACGGCGACGCAGGTCTTGATGGCATCGCAGAAAACTTTTCAGGACCGTCACTCATTTCTTCCTATCAGCTCCAAAAAGAAAAAAATACACACACACGACGAAAATGCGACCAAACTCGCGGTCACGGCTTACTCGTAGTATCTGCAAACCCGGCGCTTTTTGCAAGTGAAAATCTTTCGGGCAACTATCTGGAACAAAAAGAACCAAAATATTAAGATTTAGATCATATACAACCACAAAACACGCAAAATACCGTGCCAATCAAGATTTTGCTAGTCAGAGTTAATCCATTCCCCAAAACCCCCAAAATCAGACATACTCATATCCGAGCTATAAATGCTCTACCAGCCGCACGGTTATTGATGATCCATAGGCTTCTAATTACTGAAGAATCTAGCTACTCAACCTATAAATCCTTCAAGGGAGAACTGTACATGCTCTCCTGGAGCTCGATGCAACTCTACCATGAATCACTCCTTCATGGTAGCAGAGGGAAATATATGAACGGGTTTATTTCTAATAGAAACTATATTTGATCAATTAAAGAATAAGTTAACTATAGATCATACAAGACATAGATCTGTTAGTAATTTTCCTCTTAATGTTATGAGGAGGCTGGTTGCTTATCAGTTCTTACCTAAGAAACCTTCTGTTGGGTTTGCAGAACTTAATAATCTCGCAGAAAAAAATGTTCTTATATGAAACTGAGGTTAATTATCCATGAATACCTAATTACTCTATTGCCGCATATGGCTTCGTCGCAGGATCTGCTCTATCAGGCTGTAACCTCTCTGATAGGAGGAGGGCTGGCGCTTGTAGCGCCTCTCCCCGAGGACGCCGCCTAGTATTTACCTACCAACCTGCAGGATTATATTACTTATATGATTCCTCTCGTTTACTAAATTTAAATAATAATGAGATATGATGATTATAGGAATATTAGGGAGGATATATTTTTATGAAAATATTTAATAAATTTGCTAACAAGAACGTTGGAAAACCAGGCTCCACAAGACGTTGGGGGGGGGGGGCTATTTGCCTTGCTCCTGTGGTGGGCTGTAGAATGCCATGTCTGGGGGGCGGATTATTATGAGAGACCTTACTTTAGCCTTGAGAACTTCCCTGCCATACCTCAATCAGGGTTCAAGGAGGGGGTTCAAGCTTCCTCGCAGGGCCCCACTGGTCCCTTGTGTGTGTATGTGGGTTCCCCCAATGTCTGGGGCTCTGTTTATTTGTTTCCTGATGGGGTCGAAATGCCCCCAGGCGTTGCAGGGATTAATGAGGTGCCGGGAAGTCATAGGTGGATGGTTGATGTGGCTTTGACTACTATATCCTGTAAGTCTTGCCGCTGGTTATCTAATTCGTTGACCTTTCATTCTGATTCCGGGTATATTTATTTTCCCAATAATGCTGAGTGCAGTGATTTTAGATGGTATTTCTACAATGGATATTGGGCGGGGTTCTGCTCTGGGAATGGAGATTGGGGCTCTTTATTTAGTCAGGGAAATAAGGCTGGGGTTATAGGTTGGAAAGGTTTATTGGGATGTGCCGGGCTTGCTGGCGGATTGTTCGGGAGGCTTATGTTTTACTACGGGAAACAGTCTCAGTCTTCCCGGCGGTCATTGCATAAACTGACCAATTTTTGACTCTTCTCTCGATTTGTTTCGGCAATTCCCAGTGGGTTGCCTTTATCTCAGCCAGACTAATGTGCTGATGATACTCGGGGCAAATAACTTGAGAGAATATTGTAGGGGAGAATAGTGGAGGCTAATGTTTTTTATAAATATATCGATATATTTTGTTTTTACTTAATCCACTAAATTCTGCTAAAATTCGACTCAATTCATCATTTTGGATCCTGCCGATTAATCTTCTGATCAATGGATCCAAAGCCTCTAATTCATCGTCTATCGCGGGATTTCTCGGTGAGATCACTAAAACGAATTCACCGCGCGGACTATTCTTTTCGAAATGATCGAGCAAGAAGCATAAATCTCCTCTTACCGTCTCTTCGAAGATCTTAGTAATTTCTCTCGATATCGATATAACCCTATCTCCAAAGTACTTTTCCATTTTCTTGAGGGTAGATAGCAGTCGATGCGGGGCCTCATATAGTATTATCGTCGCCTCTTCTCTGGCCAATTTATCAAACTTCTTCGGATCCGCAAAACCGCAAAAAAGAAACTTATCACTCGGGAGGCCAGACAGAGTTAACGCCGCGATGGCCGCACAAGCCCCAGGAATGACCGTGTATTTAATATCGTTCTCAAGGCAGGCATTGATGAGCCTATATCCAGGATCTGATATGGTCGGAGTGCCAGCGTCCGTTACGAGCGCCAACTTCTTATGATCCTTTTTAATGGCCTCGACGACTTTTGGAACAACCGCCATGGCATTGTGATCATTGTATACCGCCAATTTGTGGATGCGGATTCCTAGGCGATTAAAAAGCCTCAGCGAAACCCTCGTATCTTCGCAGAGAACGATATCTACATTCTCCAGAACCTCGATTCCCCGAGGAGAGAAATCCTTGACGTTCCCGATGGGGGTAGAAACGATGTAAAGATTACGATCAAGCAAGCTCAAATTATGTTATCACTTTTCCCGAAAGATGATCCGGCCCTTCGTTAGGTCATACGGAGTCATCTCTATCGTAACCCTATCCCCAGCCAAAATCCTTATCCTATTCTTTCTCATTCGACCGGATGTATGGGCGAGTATTTTATGGCCACTCTCTAATTCGACACGGAACATAGCATTCGGCAATACTTCCGTTACCGCTCCATTAAATTCAACTAAATCTTCTTTAGACATGCAGTACATCAACTTCAATTCAAGATGTCACAGTAAAGTCTATACTACATACAATCAAAGGTTCAGAGAAAAAACGTACCTCACAGCCGACAAATTAGATATTATGTTGCTTGACAGCAACAGATCACCCATTCATCTGTGGTGATTCAGATTTTGCTTTTTGCTTCTCCACATAGATCGATGCGAAATCGATGGGCTCTAGCATGAGGGGTGGATAGCCCCCAGCCTGAGTCAGCCTAGCCACGATCTCCCGCACAAATGGGAACATCAGGAACGGACAATGAACCATTAAGACCGGTTCGAGGACTTCCTGCGTAACCCCCTTACCGACCGATACCAGGGCGGCATACAGTAACTCGATGACAAACAACGTCTCCTCGCCGACCCTGGCGCTGACCGAAACCTTCAGGGCCACCTCGTAGTTTTCCTCTCCGAGCTTACCGACGGTCGATTCGACGTTAACGGAAACCTCCGGCTCCTTCGGTGCCGACGAATATTTCATCAAAAAATTCGGATTCTCGAATGTCAGATCTTTGACATACTGATCCTGGATGTAATACGGATATTGCATCCGATTGTTATTGTTGGCGTCTCTGTTATTATCCAATTCAGCCATGATCTCATCCCTCCCCATTTTTTGCGTCCTTACTTCGAAGGACCTTTTTAACCGATAACGCACGCTTGCTTAGGACGGTATCCCGAGTGCCGAGGAGATACCGATCCAGGCCACCTCCAGCCTCAACGCTCCTAATAGCGCTCGCACTTACTCTAAAACTGACCGAGCGCTCCAATGAATCGCTCAAAAACGATACGTTCTGCAAATTCGGGAGAAATCTCCTCGAAGTCTTGTTGTTGGCGTGACTCACGTTGTTCCCATATAAAACCGACTTCCCGGTCAATTCACATCTCCTAGACATCGATCACCGCAAAAAAAAGACCAAACTGAAGTTAAATCACACCACACATACTGAAGAAGACTGTACCATTTCCACAGTAAATGTGTCAATCGAATTTCCAAATCAGCTAGTGGTGGGGGCGGGGGTTCGGATATGAAGACAGGATTGTCAAAGGGCCGTGCCAGATTCCTGATGTCGGAGCAACTTCGCGATGCCAATAAAATCTCCCTGTTCGATCAAAGACATGAAATGTCCTGGAGTTGCCCACCAGTGAATTTTCCTCGAGCGAACGGATCTTTCCATAAAGCCATCCGGAATAATGAGGCTAGTGAAGTTTTCAGGACTCTGTTCATCAGTCGCTCTAGTTGGTTTTTTTGTCCCACTAGCTCCCTTCGTTTGCCATAATTGCATCGGTCTGCAATGTAGGGCCGCTATATACCCGAAATCACAACCCATTCGTTGAATGACCTCACTCAAAGCACCTCCATATTCCCTACTAGCCATACGCTCATTCCATGGCTTGGCTCCAGGATGCAATTTTTGTTGTTTCTTTTGCTCGGCTGGAGGAAGGGCAAGAAATAGCCTCCTTTGAGTTTCCCACGACGTCCGTGCTTCCTCTAGAACGAATAGACTATACGCCTTGAGGATCTCTCCCATCCGGATGAGATACCCATCAGTTTGAATGATTGTTCCGATGCCATTCACTTGCCCGTGCATCGATAAATTCGCATGGGATCTTCCGTCCTTCAGATAATCAGGGAGAAAATCCTCCCAGGCCGGAACCGTTCTCAGCCACTTCACGAGATCTGCCCTCGATTGGAATAGGGTTGAATAGATACCACAATTTCCGGCTCCATGATTATTAAAGGCTATTAATCTCCTCGAAATAACCGGGAACTCCGCTGAGTTTAGAGCTAATTCATTACCCTCCATGCCATCTGGCTTTACTGGATCGGCATCGACATGACCGATGTATTTCAGATCCGGATAATAATATCTCCGGAACTTACCACCAGATGCCTGGCTAAGCAGTCTCAGTAGCGAGCAATGATCCGGCCATCTGCCAAGCTGGCATAAACTTCTGGCATGTAAAAAGTTCAAAAGCTCGGCCGATGCGGTTTTGCAGGCACTGATCGTCGAGCCCAAAGGGAACGGATGGTCACTGTCGGATGTCATTCCCTGGACCATATTGATCGATCCCTCGACAGCATCTTCCACGGTCGACATCGGATTTTCATATAAATATCGTATCGCAGCCTTACAAATCAGCCATTTCTTGGTCGATTCGTTCAACCTAGTCGTTTTTCCGAGTGAGTCAGTTAGAGTCGTTGCAATTAAATTTGGAATCATTGGGAGTTTGCGATCATCCATGCTATACCCAAAAGGACTCGGTGGCGCAAGTTTTCTTCTCTGAGCTAGGGGATCAGTCGTCAATAATAAACTTCCAGTCGTCACAATCTCACTAAAAATTCTGGACCTGAAGATGTCGCGAGGAGTTAGAGGATTTCCGTCCTCCCCGAGCTCTATCGGGCAAAGAGCCGCCATGGTTGCATCCGGGTTCAAAAGATCGGCCTGTTCTGTATGAACATTTTCTAAAAATGTGAACGGAACAAATACCTTTTCCAGGTCAAACAGCGAACTCTCCAGTTGTTCGTAAATAGCTGTAAATCGCAGATCTCGAGCAAGTTCGATGATCTTATCTCGGTATATTTCGCATCTCAATAATTCCAAGGGGTTTTGGCTGATAAGTTCGGCAATTTCGAATCCAAACTGGAAAAAACCATCTAAACTGGGGTGTACCAGTTCTGTGAACTCGACCTCAACAGGGAACAAGAATCTAGCCATGCCGGCAGAAATGAGGCTCGAAGCAACCTCTGAGTGAACGATCTGGTGACAGCTAAAGATTAGAGACGTTTCTCCGTTTATGAGCTGCAAAAAATCGTTGATATATTGGGGTTTAGCAGCTCCCACGATACATTGCTCATAAAAATTATCGAAGGCTTCCAGCAAATCGCGACGAACCATTTTTGTGGGGCCGAGGAATTTCTGAGAGGCCGCCTCTGAAACGAGTTGTCCATTTTGCTCACTATAAGATGCTAATTGGGTGATTTCGCAAACCTCTGGTAATAAGAAGGAAGGATTTGGTGGCGGAACTCGTCTAGAAGCAGCAGCCTCCAGGATCCCACAAATGCTCAACGATAATAAAATTAACCTTTTCAAGATGGCAACCTCCCCATAATTGCCTGCGCAATACCGTGACGGCATCACGAGATGTAATCAACAGTCTAGTACCTTATCAGTAAGATTTTAATGAAGCATTAATTTATATTGATCTTCTTTTCTCTACAATTCTCTTTAAACAAATATTTTGTCGATGCCATGAAACCGAGCGTACGGCCGGGCTTCCGGCTATGCGCTCATCATCTTCGATGCTTTTCATGACTCCAGATTGAGCGGCAATCGAGACACGGTTACCTATTTTCAGGTGTCCGGCGATTCCTACTTGTCCCCCGATGATGCACCCTTTTCCGATCGTGACACTCCCAGAAATTCCGGTTTGAGCGGCGATGACACAGCGATCTCCAATCTCGACGTTGTGGGCAATGTGAACCATATTGTCTATTCGAACATCATTCCCGATGATTGTATCTCCCATGCTACCACGATCTATCGTGCAGTTAGATCCGATTTGGACGTTATCTCCGATGATGACTCTCCCAAGCTGAATAATGTCGAAGACACCTGTGCTTCCACTGTGAAATCCAAATCCCTGCTGTCCGATCCTAGCCCCGGCCTTGATGTATGCGGCCCTCCCGATTCTGGAAAAAGAAATGGTCGTATTCGATTCGATGTAGGAATCCTCTCCTATTTCTACACCGCGTAGAATGGAGGAGCTACTCCCGATGAAAGTTCTATCTCCTATCGTTACATCATCGTCGATGAATGCGAAATCTGAGATATAGCATCCGGAACCTATTACGGCCGTCCGTGAAACGGATGCCTTCTCGGAAATGAAGGTCTCCGTACGGTTGTGCTCAAATTCTACGGATTTTACGGAGTAGAATTTTTTGAGCAAAATTCCGAGGGCGAGGTATGGATCTGAAACGATTAGCGCGATCACATTATTCGGCACTAGGTGTGCATGTTTTTCGGAGATCAGACATGCGAATGCCATCGTCCTCGACAATTCTTCGGAGTAAATCGCATTGTGAAAAAAGGTGATATCGCATCCTGAGGCATTGTCGAGCCGAGCGATATCTCTGATCTCGGTATCCGGAGGACATCCAGCCGGAACCTCAAGCGACAGGATACCGCAAATATCACGAATCGTAACGAAATCTATCTTCTCATAGAAGCTACTATCAACCATGATCAATCAATTCCTTTAAAACCACTTCTGGTAATATCTCGTTCATTTTCTGCACGATTAGTTCGGTGATATCTAATCCATTCGCGCTGTAAAATACTAGGAGCGCATCCTTCGTCCCTTTACTCAGGACGACGCTCAACTTCATGGATTTCGCGATTGATTTTATTACATTAGAGAGTTTTGCCTGGATGTATTCCGAGAGCTTAAGATCAGTATTCTTGATGACTTGGATCTCGGAATTATATTTTGCCGAAATATCAGACCATTTTGCTTCTATTTTGGCGATGTCTTTGAGTTTCTGTTTCTGAGATAAATGAGGATCATCTTTGACTTTCTCGTACTCCTCTTTAATCTTCGTCTCTGATTCTCTGATTTTCGACAAAATTTCAGACAACATTTCAGCCAATTTATCGTGACTCTGAAAACAGGTCGCCGCCTCCTTTAGCCTTTTCCCGTCGATGATGCCGATACCAGGTCCACAAGGATCCTGATCACTCTTCTTCTTCGAAGACAGAGGAAGCGGAGTCGATCGCTTGAAATGATCAAGCAAAAAAACCGACGACATCAGGATCACGAAGATCACAGAAGCCAAGGCTATACGTCTTCCAAAATTTCCAGTACGCAAAGTAATTTCGAATAACTTCATGAAAGAGGAGCGAGTAGAAGGAATGATACTATTTGATCGTCAGCAAGTACAGTTTTTTAATGGAGTCAATCCAAATAAACCCTCACAATCAGATCAAATGTCAGGAGAAGAGGACGATATAGAATCTGTGATGGTAGTGCGAATTTATGGGAGGTCTCCTCTTTCTGCAACAATTCACTAGACCTCTTTCGAATCTAGACAAATAACATAAAAAGGTGTAGAAATATCCCAATTGGGTAAACAGAGAAAACATTGTGAACTATGATGAAGTACGAACAGATAAAAGATCTATCAGAA
>JAISBC010000013.1 GCA_031266385.1 Holosporales bacterium | reverse complement strand
ATCATCGACAAAACAGAATAGCTCTGTGATATGCTCTTCCATGGCTAAGATCCTTTGTTTTTGTATCATTGATTAGGGATTTTAGCCTATTTACTCTTGCTAATCCATAACTGGGGTTAAGTAGGCCCAAGGCATCCCAACAAGGAGAAGGCCTACCTCACATCCCAATCAAGCCAGAGGCCATATTGGTAGAAGACACAGTAGTGGCAATGCCGCTAGAGCCCCCTCACAGTCCCAATCCCCCCGCGGTCATAGTCTCCGATGAAACAGTAGTGGCACAGCCTCAAGAGCAACCTACTCTCCCGCAGGAAGCATCCGGTGCTCCGGTAGAAATTTTCAATGATCAAGATGACCGGATTGATATATTTAAAGATTATGAATTTCCTCCATATGACTGGAATCCAGATGGCTATACTTAAAACTGCTCCTCTGTTCCTCCTTGATATTAAGGTCAAGTGTAATGGCTGATTTGATTCCCAAAACTGCACTGTGCACTTTTCAGAGGGGGTTTTCTTTAAATTTCTTCAAATCGGATTACGATGACGTGTATATTATCAGCGTGAGAATCGCATTTTTTTCAGATTGATATCGATATGACCTCGCGGAACGGGACCTCCTTCAGGACCCATACATGTAACGAGCTGCGTCCAGAGCACGTCGGAGAATCTACGATCCTCTCGGGTTTCGTTCATCGGATCAGAGATCATGGGGGACTCCTGTTCATAGATCTCAGAGATCATTATGGAGTTACTCAGTGCGTTCTGCAACAGACTGATCCCTCCTTCGCGATTGCCGAAAAGCTTAAGGATGAATCGATCGTGACCATTTCAGGGACAGTCGTGAAGCGTTCCGATGAAACCATCAATGAGCGTATGGAGTCTGGTCTGATCGAGGTCCGGATCGAAAAAATAGAACTCCTCTCCGAGCCGGAAAATCTGCTCCCCGTTCAGATTAATGTTGAAAATGAATTTCCAGAAGAAACGAGACTAACCTACAGATATCTCGATCTGCGGCGTCGCGACATTCACGATAATATCGTCCTGAGATCCAATGTAATATCCTCCATGAGGAGACGGATGATCGATGCTGGATTCCTTGAAATTCAGACCCCAATTCTAACATCTTCATCGCCTGAGGGGGCCAGAGATTACCTCGTCCCGAGTCGAGTTCATCCCGGGAAGTTCTACGCCCTCCCTCAAGCTCCTCAACAATTCAAACAGCTCCTGATGGTCGCCGGATTCGATAAATATTTCCAGATAGCTCCATGCTTTCGGGATGAAGATGCCCGAGCCGACCGCTCCCCCGGGGAATTTTATCAGCTCGATATCGAAATGAGTTTTGTATCTCAGGATGATGTTTTGACGGCCATCGAACCGGTGTTATACGGGATTTTTAAGGAATTCGCCAAAGATGGATATTCGGTGACGAATTTCCCGTTTCCTCGAGTAACTTATGACGATTCGATGTTGCATTATGGGACTGATAAACCGGACCTGAGAAACCCACTCATCATCGAGGATTTGACTGATCTCTTCGCGAAATCTGGTTTCTCGGCATTTGCCGGAGCAATTTCTGAAGGGGGATCCGTCGTCCGAAGTATCAACGTTCCGGGATGTTCCCGTGAGCCCAGGAGCTTTTTCGATCGATCAAACGATTGGGCAAAGGAATTGGGTCTGCCAGGACTCGGGTATATAACGATGCTTTCAGAGGAGGAATTCAAGGGCCCCATCGCCAAATTCTTAAATGGTCAGGAACTCTTAGAAATTGCCAAGATTAATCGGATGAATCCTGGAGATAGCGTATTTTTTGTCTGTTCCCCAGACGCGGCTAAAATGGCTGGATTAATCAGGACTTACCTGGGGACGTCCCTGAACCTCATCGAACATTCGGCTTTCCGCTTTTGTTGGATCGTTGATTTTCCAATGTATGAGTTCGACCCAGATCTCAAACGGATCGTTTTTTCTCATAATCCATTTTCGATGCCACAGGGAGGTCTCGAGGCCCTGGAGAATCAGGACCCTCTGGACATCAAGGCGTATCAGTATGACATAGTTTGTAATGGAGTCGAGCTCTCGAGCGGAGCCATAAGGAATCATGTCCCCGAGATAATGTATAGGGCCTTCCAGATTGCCGGGCACGAAAGGGGTTATGTCGACGATAAATTCAGGGCGATGATCAAGGCTTTCAAATATGGGGCTCCTCCTCACGGCGGGTGCGCCCCAGGTATCGACCGGATCGTGATGCTCCTGGCTGAGACTTCCAACATCCGAGAGGTCATAGCCTTTCCGTTTAATCAGAGTGCCCAGGATCTGATGATGGGCGCCCCTTCAGAGGTTAGCCAATCCCAGTTGAAGGAATTGCATTTATGTTAAAACGAGGTTAATTACCTGGGGAAAAAAGATGGTGCCGATTGAGGGACTTGAACCCCCGACCTACTGATTACAAATCAGTTGCTCTACCAGCTGAGCCAAATCGGCACAATGAAAAACTTGGTGGGGCGAGTGATCGGGATCGAACCGACGACCTCTAGAGCCACAATCTAGCGCTCTAACCATCTGAGCTACACCCGCCATATCAGCTCATTATTTCATTTAAGATAATGAATTGTCAATGCTGAGCCTGGAGCATGACAGGGCTGCCTCACGATTTTTATGATTAAAGAATGTTGAGCAAAACATCATCGTGCCAAGTCGCTGTAAGTCTGAGAATCCTTATAGATTCACGTGGGTACAACTTTTCCTTCGCTATTTTAAAGTAGGTTCAATGTGAAATGATTGTTAAAAAAAATTTTTTTAGTCACTTTTGCCTAAATGTAAGGTAATAGAGCTTAGAATATTAATAATGAATGTTATTCTTTTTTTTGGAAATATCTTCATGAAAATTAGTTTTCTGGACATCATGTGCGTTGCTTCATTAACGTGTTCGTTTCTCATCGTTGATGAAGCCAGATCAGCCGAAAAATTTGTATATTCGGAGGATCCCACTGATGATTTGACAGACTCGAATGTAGCCGTCGATCAAGTTGAATTCAGTGGATCTAAAAAAGCCTCAGATATCATACAATTACAGAGATTTACTAACGGAAAAGACGCGATGAATCTTCAATCTCTAGTAATCCTCAATGCCGGCGATAGCAACGCACTAGTTGATGTTTTTGGAGCCAGACTGTACAAGAAATAGTGTCGATGCATCCGGATCAACGAAGACAGTCCTGAACGAAAGGATCAGGCTATACTTCAGAGGCGCCGGGAAGTAATTAGCTTTCCTTCTCAACCCTCAGAATCAGAATCCGTGTGGAGAAGCTATGCGAATCTGATTCTGTAGGGTTAGTCTTTTTTTTGATGCGCACAAAACCGTTTCGAACAAAACTTGAAATTGGAATGGTACATTGAATAGAATGTGGGCTTAGTGGTCGTTGCGGTTGAGTCTGATTATCTGCCAGCCTCGCGGGTGAAGCCCGCACTTTGCGGTATAGAGCAGACTCGATAGAGTTGGAGGTGTCGTCCATTGATTAGTGGATTGGTTTCGGCCAGAGAGATTCTCAGATGGGCTTCCAGCAACGAAACGGCCGTGTGCGCCTTTAATTTTTCGAATCTCGAGACGTTGAGGGCGATAACGTCGGCAGCGATCGAGGCCAAGGTCCCCATAATTCTTCAGATCACCGAATCGTCGATTAATTATATCGGCATCGATTACGTCGTTGCGATTGTATCTGCGGCCGTTAAACAACTCGATTCTCCGGTGGCATTACATCTCGACCACGGAAAGGACGTCGCTATCTGCAAAAAATGCATCGAGGCTGGGTTTTCGTCGGTCATGATCGACAAAAGCTCTTCCGGATTTTCCGAGAATGTAGCTACGACTCGGGAGGTCATCGAATACGCCAGAAAATTCGGCGTTTCGGTAGAGGGCGAATTGGGAGTATTACCTGGATTCGAGGAGAATATTGCAGTCCACGGGGAATCCGCTATGTTTACGGATGCCGTTCAAGCTGCACGATATATCGACGCTACTCGAGTCGATAGCCTGGCGATTGCGATTGGGTCCGTGCATGGGCCATACAAAGGGAAGAACACCTCTCCCAGACTGGATATAACCCGACTGAGAGAAATTAAATGCCAAGTCGGACCAGCCTATCCTCTGGTTCTTCATGGGGCTTCATCTGTGTATCCAGACTTGGTGAAACTATGTAACCAGTATGGAGCCGATATTCAGGATGCTTACGGCCTTCAAGATGCCGATATACAATCGGCCGTAAAATTCGGAATCACCAAGGTAAATATCGACACAGATATTAGATTGGCCTTTATCGCCGGGATTAGACAGAGCCTCACAGCGGCCCCGAGCTCATTGGATCTGCGCAAGCATCTGGGATTAGCCATCGAATCAATGAAAAATCTCGTCATAAGGAAGATGGGGCTTATTACTAAGGTATGAGAAGACGCTTACTCCCGTACAATATATTCCCTCCCATAGCCTCCCACTATTATCCCAATTCTCCGCTTCTGTGCTCCATGCCTTCTATTAATAGAGTTGATTTTGGAGGGCCTAGCACTTGTCAGGTTGATTCCTTTGGTTATAATGCACCCATGTTACCTCAAAACGCTGGTGTTTCTGTAGCAGATACTGGATTCCAAGCATTCATTGAGCTTAATTTCATGCGCATCTGAAGCGAAACAAGTATACAATGCAATTTCGTAAAAATGAATCAAAAAGCAGATCATCACAGCTTCGGATTAATGGATCTTAACATCTGCTCTGGAAACTCGGTGATATATGAGCCAGCCGCATGTCAGAAGGCTGAGGCCACCGATAGCAACTGCAGCCACAATTTTCCCTGTATTTCCGTATTCAGCCGAGGATGAAAGCTTTGGCAACTGCATAAGCTTTGAATCTTCCAATCCGAGTTTTTGATCGACTGTTTTATTTGCGGGGTACCTTGATTCTAATGCCGACCGAATATGGGAGCAGTATTCTTCCAAGTATTGGCCAAAATTAGATTGATTCACTTTCGTGGGCCTTGTGACAACCGACTCGCACAAAACACCGTATGAGAGCGGAATTTCCAGCTCAAAAGAATTCAAATTCTGGACACTAGATATTTTCGAACCATCTATCTTCCTCCATGTCTCTTTGTCATTTTCTGAATCGTAAAGACGTTGATAATAACTCTCTCCAGACTTACGAACTTCCGAAACTACTTCGATTTCAGTAGCCGTCTCACTTGAGTTCGCTGGCGGTGAGGCATAAAATCGTGCCAAATAAAAGGACTCATCCCAATACCATCCAGATCCCATTTCCGGAATGTTAAGAATTCTAAGATCTCTGTGCGCTTCATCAGCAAAAAAACTTTCCACCTCAGATTTTGCGAATTCAAATACCTCATCTGCAGAAGAGAGAATTTTAGCTTCTCTAGGCCCTTTTGAAGCATTTTCAACAGAGTCAGCTAATGTCGTAATTTGATCAAGATCTTCATTAACAATAACCGGGATTTGTTGAGATATTTCTTCTCCGACTGGAACCTGTGCATTAGAAACGGAAATCCAGCCAAAGCATCCAAAATAAATTAATCCGCAAAATCTTAAAACGACATTGATATTCACCGTATCCTCCCCCAACAACTACAAAAAAACTTACCCTGCTTATTGTTTTTTCAAAGCATATTTCACGACGAAAAACCCAATCCCTACCAAGCAAACGACTCCCAGACCGATGATTGCTCCATTCATGGCAGTAACAGTAGCATTAACGCTACGAAGAGGATCAGGAAGTCCCCAATCTAAAGATGCCTTTTTGAAGGCTGCTAGTGTGCTCCTGGGATTGGTTCGCTTCAGATCTCCAATTGTTAGCGGATAGGTTGGATCAACCGCTACTTCTTTTAATCCTGATATGAATCCTTGCCCATACGCTTCCAAGAAATTATCTGTGCCGATAGCAGATGCGCAGCTAGCTATGGAATTAAGGTTATCTGATTGATATTCACCAAGATCTGGGACATCACCTCCGCGATATTCAACCCAGCATACGGAATGTGTGCCATTATTGGATGTAATGAATGGCCCACCAACTATGCTCCTCGCATTTCTATCCAGTGTATCGAAACACGCTTGAGCAGCCAGTACCCGTTGCTCGTCTACACTCAGTGCTTTACTACTTCCTGAGACATTCGAGCAAAACAAAGCGCATACTAGCGCCAAATTAGCAAATAATATTTTGTCTCGCACTTCCCAAGCCACCACAGATAATTTATCTGTAAATATGCTATACGATATTTATTAATTAAAAATTAAAGTTATTCTATAGGTTCGGATGAAATTTCGATGAGTGGGCTCTCCCCTGCCCCACTCTGTTTATTATCATCCGATTCCAAAATTTGCTCAATTTTCTCACTTTCAGTGTCTGCCTTCTTTTTCGGCTCTTCCGCCTGTTTCTTCGATTTTTTTACTTTTTTCGGAGAATTTTTTTTCTGCTTCGATGGGGAATCCTGTTGGTCTGGTTCATCGATTTCTTCTTCGGCAACCTCCTGAATAATATCCGGTTTTTCAAAACCAGTTTCCGTGAAGCGCGAAGCCAGGACCGCCTCATTCGCGATGGCCGAGACAGAGCTTGGAATTTCCGGCATATTCCCGGGTGGCACGATTGGGATCTTAACTACCGATGACGACGGATCTCCTGGCTTTTTTGGCACCGATGCTTTGATTCCAACATATACTTTGGCAATCTTCGCATCACTCAATGGAATTTTGAAACTCAACACAACTTGATTTGAAGAGGTTTGGTCCGGACTCACAGCATCCGCCTTATATTTTTGAAGAAACCTAAGGACTGCCCAGTTTCCCACACATTGAACGGTCGCCCCCGTTTCACTAAGGATTATATCCGGATCTTTGGGATCAGAGACCGGATGCGGGGCCTGATCATCACCAGTCGCCCATCTGAAATAAATTTCGATAGGATCTCCGAAATACCAGATTGCTGTCTTATCTTGTGTAATCGGTTCGATCTTCGCATCGTTATTAGGTTTAAAGATCCGAGAAACCAAATAATCTGTATTGGCCTCTTCCCTTTTATTCACCATGAAATCGGCTTCAAGGCTGACCTTTATTCCATCCCTCTGATTGGCTCCAAGAGAATCACCAAAAAACAACCTAATCTCATGAAGTCTTTTCAAAAATTCATATGGTTTAATAGAGTCTTCGCCGAGCTGATATATCTGATCAAGGACGGCCTCTGGAGTCCCACCAAACTCATCGTACATCTTGAAGAATTCTCGGACAGCATCTAAATCAGCATCGTTCGCCGTCCTCTGGGATTTATCATAATTTGCAAATGGAAATCGACCATCGAGATGTTTCGAATAATAATTTCTCAATGCATTATACCTTTCGATATTCCTCCTCCTGAGTAGGATCTCGGCCCGCGACATGATGCCCTTTTTAATTTCCCTAATAATATTCAGAAAATAGTCACCAGATCCTTTCTTTATATCGTCAAGCGATATCTTGGAGGTGATATTATCGATGGTATAACCATTCAATGTCCCCTTAATAAATCTCTCTACGGCCGCCACCGAACTGGCCGGATTTCTTTTCCTAAAACTTCTCATACTTTCTACAATTCTCGTCCACTTCGTTAATAGTCTGTGCTCTCCCTGATTCTGATCGAAGACTACTTCTGAATTCAAAAAATCAACTATAATTCCCGCGAAATCTAGCGCTAATCTTTCGATGACGCTCTGTTGTAGCTGAACATAGAGGGCCAATTCTTCGGAATCAGCAGAAGAATATGCCAACAGACCAGCTCCTTGTTCACCATTCCAGGATCTAAACGTCAAATCTTGCGGACAGTATGGCTGTTGTTTGTCCAGGAGGGAATCGACGTGCCCCAACAGAGAAAATGCAACCCTATTCAGGACTCCCCTCAAATTTCCGAAAACGAATCCCAGCTTATCGTCTCGCAATATTTTGAGGAGACTCACGAAGCGCGGGGCAACTCCTTTAAGTTCGGCGACCTGTTTCTGCAGAATCTCCTCGGATGTTATCTCCGAAGTCATCGCCGCCGGGGAATCGACTATACTCTGGGCCTTAGCGATGGTGCCGTTAATTACTGCGATCATATTGGCCTTCGCCGCCAGCAAAATGCCTTCCTGCATGAATCTCGGAAAATCTTTGATTGTGGTCGATGAAAATTTCACGAAGCATTGGCCGATTTCATATGCTTTTTGCACCAATTCATCGTCCCAGAAAAACATTTTTCCCTCGGGAATCTCGGTAATTAATCTGTAATCACCTGGAATTTCCATGAAGGGCTCAGAAAAAAGCGCCATCAGGCAGCGATTCATAAGGAAAATCCCAGAAGATAAACTCTCGGGTTCTTTTTTTGATTTTCCAGAATCCGTACTTCGATTTAACATATTGTTAAATTCAGAAATTTTTGACTTTAGATATCCGAAATTAACGGCCGTAATATCGAGGAGTTTTTGAGCCACATCTTTGCCGAATAAAGTTTCTACTCCATCCAAAAATCCATCGAATTCTTTATCTGGAATGAAAATATTATTATCCAGCCAAGTCTTCCCTTCTTCCCCAAGTTGCTCGCAGACAATTTCTAATTCCTTCGCAAAATTACGCATCTCGCTGAGGTCTGGGACTTTTTTGATTTGCTGATGAGTAAGATGATCTATGAATTTATTAAGCATAGAGACTACGCTATTTTCAGATTTGGATGTAAAAATCGTATCTACATATGCCTGAAACAAATCGATCAATACGCTATATGCCGTTTGTCTATATGGAGTTAGGTTGATCGATGGAAATGGTGTATTCATCAAAATTCTTCTGAATTGCTGATAGTTATCCAAAAATTCCTTCGATAAACAGCCGTGAAATACATAATCAATCAGATCATTTAAATCGTTAGGATCTCCAGAACTCCTCAATGAATCGAATCGCTTTATATTCTTCTCGAGCTCAATTAATCCGAAAATATATTCCTTCATAGCCGTATATTCCTTGCTATTACTCGGATTGAGGACTTCCGAAATACTGGATGACCGAGAGGTGGTTTTCGTATTAAGAAACATCCTGGCACGCAATAAGAGATTCATATAAATAGTTCTAACTACTACTTTTTGATATGATGCTCGGAGCGTTTCCTTGAGATTACTATCGATCGATCCAAGCCATGAAGCCGGAACGAATATCGACGAAAACCTAGCGTAATTTATCTGATTCATCATTGATAATAGCTGATTCGTGCATTCGGCCAGTATTTCGTTACCATTATTATTTAAATTCTTGAATGTTAGATCGCTAGCACTTTTCATGAGTGATGATATCTTGAAAAGCGTCGGAAATAACGTATCCTTGCTTTGCTTTAGCTTATCCTTAGCACTAAACAGCCCATAACTTCCGATCACGACGAAAGCCGCCGTCGAAATCTTTGCGATAAATATCGATTTATTGGTTTGATGGACCTTGGACAGCATCGGAGCAGCAATCCCATCCTCCATGAAAATCTTTTTCAATAAAAGATCTTCGAAGAAAAAAATCTTTTTTGCCGCAAATTGATCATCTAAAACGGCCGCCGTGGTAATTCCGGCTTCATTGATATCGGCATCTGGAGTCCCCATAATCGCCATCGTCTCTCCACTTTGATTCGATTGATCGAATTGGAGAAGGGGCACCATCTTGCTATCACCGGTAAAATAAAATCCCCGGAAGTAAAATTTTTCTTCGACAGATGAAGATTTAAAAATAGTTTCTATATAGCATTTTAATGATTCTTTAATCGTTAATAATTCACTCGGAAAAACGAATACACCATCACGTGTCGTCGTAACTGAACTTTCCGAGAATATCTCCATCCTAATTTCATTGAGTTCATCCTCGAGAAAAGCGAATGCATCATCAAGAATTCTCGATGTAAAAACCGTGTTACCAGAAAATGGAGAAGACCATCCGAGCATATTCGCCCTATTCCTGACTGGAATTTCTGAGCAAAAACTCTGGAATCCAGGGACGATATCGGTTTTCGTAACAACCACATAAACCGGCAACTTCATCCCCAAATAATTTTGAGCAAAATTCAATTTCCTCGCGATAAACAGGGCTCGTTTTTTTATTTCATCTATAGGAAATTTATTTTTTCCATACAGCTCATCCGCCGGGATCGTCAGAATCAGACCATTCAATGGCTTTGCGCCCCGATACCGAGCCAGCATATTCAGGATTATATTCCAGCTTCGTTCATCAGCATTAAATCCAATCTTCGGGAGGAAAATCGATCCCTTAACATCAAGGACTACACCATTTTTAAGGAACCACCAGGTACAGCTAGAATCCCCATCAGAATCATCATAAATTTCTTCGTGAGTAAACCCGCCCAATAGCGATGACTTCCCGGCTCCCTCGGTTCCGATTATCACGTACCATGGTAGTTTATATTTGTACCCAATCCCGAGTGATGATTTCAGGAATTCCATGGTCTTGAAGAATGAGCGAACTATACTATTGACCCTGATGTATCCCTTCTTGATAAGATACTGATTTAACCATTCTCCAATTGGCGGTGGTTTCGTCGCGTTTTCATCGATCTGCGGATCGTCATCTCTGTTTTCATCATCCTCATTTCTAATTGCAGATGGAGGCAGGTCGACCACCTTCTTCGCCTTCAGTTCTGCGCGCTTCATAGAGACCAGAGTGAAGATCGTAACGAGTAGCATCGCCATAAAGGCGACCGATAAAACGACGGCAATCAGAACGGGTAGTGAAAATGGCCCACCCGTTATCCAGTTCGCGAAGGTATCCAAAAAATTCATACCAGCGGCCCCTGCCTAGTCTGGTCAACAATTTTTTCGAGGATGTCACTGATATCATCAGTGATGCTATACCAGACGCAATATGAAATAGCTATATAGATGAAAACGACGGTCGTTATACACCATGACCAAAACTTTGCATCCGGTAAAATTGCATTGTTACCTTCGGAATCAGTGTATTCATAACAAGATTCAATCAGATGATAACGTCCCGGATAAAATAGACGCGATGATTTACTGTGAAGTATGGAATAGAGACGGTCCTTATACCAGGAGATGTGATCACTCGATCCATCGATATCTCGGTATCGCCCCTTGAACCCGAGGCTCAATGACATCAAATACAAGAATGCCATTTCTTCGTTATCTAGGGTATATATAATTTCATCCAGCATCTTAAAAAATCTATCGCCCGCTACTTCAGATTGAAAAAATTGTTTTTCTAGGAGGGAAAATCTCCAATATTTCGCACCATCCCACCTCAAGTTAATAAAAATCTCATCGGTTAATGTCGTCATGATATATTTGGCATCCGCGACCAAACGAGGAGATAGCCTCGACTTAGTGGCAATAATTTCTGAGGCTGAGTCTATGATTGTCATTAATTTTTTCTGAATCGTGACGATTGCTCCTTCAATTTCGTTGTGTTCTGTGGATTCATCATCGATTCCTCCGTCATCATTTGAATCTGGGGGATCCTGGGATGGAGGTGAAAAAAACAGGCTCAGAGCCCTCTCCTTTTGGCGTAATAATTCATAATAAAACGACTGGAATCCGTGTACTACGGCGCTTTCACTGGCCGAAAAACTCACTTAACTCCCTCCATCCGGCTCTCTCGGTAGATACAAGATTACCTCTACCGGCCTCGAATCTGGGCCGTCTCCTGGATTGAATATATGGATGTTCTGCCCTCCTCTGATAAATCTCGGGTTTATGTCGATTTCGAACATCATAACTCCAACTCCCGGTAAGATTTTTGAGACAATCTCTCGCTTCAGCTGCGTCCTCTCGGCTCCCTTGACTCTATTCGTCCTGACAATTTCGAGAGCAAAATCCGAAACGATGACAGCATTTTCTACCCATTTCTCGAGATCGGATACATTCGTGAATTTATCTCCGCGAACTCCAACATAAATCTTCCCGGACACACATCTGCTGAAATCACCATCTCCAAAATAGTGGTAGAAAAACCTTTCCTTATGATTGAAGCGAATAACGGCGAATCCTCTCTCGATGACGGAAACATATCGTTCTATCAGCTTTATAACGCAATATATGCGGTCATCGATATTACAGTGATCGTATGGCTGCATGACCGGCGGAATTTCCGTTGGAATCAAGGCCGAAACTCTTCCCAAAATATCGGCCAATTGATGATATAGATCATACGGCCTGATTTCGTTGCTATATATCAGGGATTCGAACCCCGGAAGAACCGTCATGATCTGCGATAAAATCCCGTGGGTATCGGAGGCCACGGTATCTGAGGTGGCATTCTTCAGCTTTTCCGCCAAAAACACGGCCTTTTCCCGGAGGATTTGAGAAAGAGTCAAACACCTCTGCCAGAGTGGGAAATGTTTTTCTATGAAGAAACACGGAGGTGTCCAGTTTTTAACACTAAAAACACCGTCGATGAATATTATTTTACATAGCGGAAATCCTATACAGAGCTCCGGTGGCTCGGTTCCTATATGCAAAAAAGCATTCGGGAAAAGGCGCGGAATCTTGACGCAATTATCCTTGATATTATCGTCGGATACCGGATATCCACCCACCGAATAGAATCTGGCCGGATTTCCCAGGACTGGAGAAATTTCATCAGAACTCCTGGCAATCGTGATGAAGATTGTGACCTCAGGATTATCTTCTGGAAGTTCAGCGGCAACGTCAATCTCAAGAGATTTTAGCCCTTTAAACTTCTCAGGAAAATAACTGAAGATTAGGCCGTCCGGGAAAACGGCCTCAATTTCATTGATCCTATATAGACCGTCGGTCAGAGCGACCTTATCAATCCGCAGACGCCGAACACCGAAGTGATTCGATGAAAGCAGTCGTACATGATTCGCTAAAATTTGAAAACTGCGAAGATCGCTTTGCTGAAAATGATGTTGCGAGAGGAGCATGCCTTCATGCCAGTTAATACCAAGCGGGATCGGAAAAATCTGTTCAAACTTCTGACTCATAATTCTTCCGTCGCAAACCTTAAGGACATGATTCGTGCGCTGGCTAATTCTATTCAAAAATCAAGCAAATTCAAATCTCTTTGTTACCTGATCTTCGAACAGATCTTTTTTTCGAACCAAAATGCTGAGAATTACATGTTATCATCCGTCGTGCATGAAGTCTTTTTTTTATAAACAATTGAGAGGGAAATTTGGAGTTATTCATTCCTGAGAGGCAAGACGGAAAAAATAGACGCCCAAACAAGGTTGCCCTGAGAATTCGAGAATGCATCGCTCTGGCCATATTACGTGGCGATTTACCGATCGGCCCTCCCTGTCAGATTACCATTACATATGTCAGTGCATCACCTGATCTCAGAAATGCTACCATTTTTTTCACGACATCAGATGACGCCATGAGGGACTCTGCCCTAGGATTTTTTGAGTCACAAAAATACTATTTCAGAGGTCTGATAGCGAAGCAGGTGAAACTGAAATTCGTACCAAACATCTCGTTCAAAATCGACGATTCTATCGAAAATGCTAAAAAGATCGAGATTTTGTTGAATCAGAAAGATCCGAAGTAAACTTTTTTTATCAACCAACTTTCAGGGAATCGATTGGACGAAATGGCTCGACCTCACCTCGCGGCTTATCGGAATCACCATCGATATCACGTAACGTATACCCCCTCCCCCAAATCGTTTCGATGAAATTGAGGCCTCCGGTCAGCTCGGCTATTTTCTTCCGGAGCTTGCAGATAAAAACGTCGATGATTTTCACTTCCGGCTCATCCATCCCGCCGTATATGTGATTCAAAAAAGTCTCCTTGGCCAGGACAGAGCCTTTCTTCAGGGCCAATAACTCGAGGATGGAATATTCCTTCCCAGTCAACGATATCTCAACTCCATTTACCCTCACGCACCTGCGTTTTAGATCCACCTCCAGAGGGCCGATACTGATGACCGATGACGAATGCCCAGAAGTCCTGCGAATAATGGCGTAAATCCGTGCCAATAATTCAACCTTGCTGAAGGGCTTCGTTAGATAGTCATCGGCCCCGAGGGTCAGGCATTTTACCTTGTCATCGATAGAACTTAAACCCGACAAAATTATTATTGGGGTCATATTTTTTATGGCCCTAATACGAGATATAATTTCGAATCCATTGATATCCGGTAGAACTAAATCCAAGATGACGGCTTCATAATCATAGAACTTCAACATTTCGAGGGCTTCAGTTCCAGTCGAAACGAGGTGACACAGAAGACCATCGGAAGAACAGGCCGATTCGATCCTATGCGCTATGCTGACCTCGTCCTCAACGACTAATAACCTCATAACACATAACCCCCCTTTGTCAGCTAGCTTACACGTTCACACGTCGCGTATATATGTTACCAGATCATGCCAGAAATTTAAACGTTGCTGGCGAATTTTTTATCAATTTGCACAAAAAACACCAACCACTATCATAACCACCAGAAAAACCCGCAAATCGAACTTGTTTCGCTGTAAATGGGCCGATCGGCGAGCTACTATGGTCTAAAAAATAAAAAGAAGCTACCGAATTATATCTCTACAAAAGACGCAATATCTATAAGGAGGATCCACGATCTTATTATTAGTTAAGAAATTAGAATTTCTACAAAAGTTTTCCGAGATTAATGTATGAAAACTTAGCACTCAGCCATCACGAGGTTTTTGATATTCGGCATTTTATCGTTAGAATTTTCATGAACTGCCATGTACAAAAATTGGCGGAGCCTTGATTTGCAATTCATAATATCTTACAATCCTTCAGGAAGTTCAGCCGATTATGGTCATATAGCTCAGAGGTAGAGCACTACGTTGACATCGTAGGGGTCACAGGTTCGATCCCTGTTGTGACCACCATCTAGTTCCAAATCTGCGAACATTGTTACAACATCCGACTGCGCTGAAATATAGGGTCGGATTAACTGAACTTTAAATCAATACATATTACACTTGACGTAGTGTTCAGAGGATATCAGGGATTTCTTAGTCCTATGGTCGTAAGACTAGATTCGGAATTTTTATTCTGATCTGGATTATTCCAATATCTCGAACATTTCGTCATTTTGTACCCATGGGAGGGGGAATTATCAATGAATAAGCTTAATTTTCTGAAGTTTGCCGCAACTTTATCAGTTTGCAGTTTCGTCGCAGGGGCTGCTACAGATACCTATCTGATGTTAGACCAGGGAGCGCCTTTGCAATTCATGGCTTCTCGGGACTCCCTCGATCGTCTGAGGGAAGCTGCTGCCAATGATTCATTTATGTGCAAACCAGCATTATCCGATATCTGTGACCAAGTAGCCTCTGTCGTAACAGGTGATACAACAATAGAAGTAACGTCTCATTGCGGGCCATGTTTGGCTAACGCCGTCGTTAAAGAAGCCGTTAACGAGGCCGTTGGTGAGGCTCTTGGTCAAGTAGCCGCCGTGGCAAAGATTGATCCTGTAGAAGTGTCCATCTTTCCATGTGCCTGCGTGAAGGTTAAGTCGCTGCTTCCAGTCCCCGAAGATTGCTGCCATGCAAAATCAGGCCTAAATCCGTGGGTATTGGGTATAGGAGGTGGTTTAATTGGGGCCGTCGTTACCGCCGGAGCGGGGTATTTCATTTTGAAGCACTTCGGATGGCTGAACTTCGATAGTGGAGACGCCAAAGAAGATGAAGCGTCAACACCGGTAGTATCATAGGAGATCCTTCTATTCGATTTCATTAACTCGAATACCGTCAAACTTACGGAGTATTTTATCCATAACTTGACCATTACTGCTAGGCGACTCATCTTTGATGGATAGGTCGCCTATATTCTGAAGAGAGGCCGTAATCGAAAGGATTACAACCGCTGCATTAAGGACGTGCTCTGGATTCTCCGCATTATTCATATTCTCCGTCTGCCTCAGCAATATTTGCCAGAGATACAGGAGATTCTGGATAGAGTGATGATTATGAGGATTTTCTTCGCCGTTCACGGATTTTACTATCAATTTATACAAGCTATTCTGAATACTTTTATAAATAACAAATGGATCAGCTCCTTTAGATATTAATTCTTCCATTTTCGAAAGAGCTCCCTTAGTATCGGCCGATAAAATCGAGAGCAATACTTCTTCGATCTCTTGGTTAGTAGCGCCCCCTAGCATACTAATCACGACTTCGGATGTTATCCTTTTATCATCGGGGGATAACATTATGGCCTGCTCGAGGATAGACAACGAATCCCTAACTGAACCCCCAGATTCTTCGGCGATTGTATCTCTGGCGCTCTGTTCTAAGATATATCCCTCCCTTTCGGAGATTGAATTTAGATATTCTGAGAGGGAGCTGTTGGACACGGGTTTCAATTGAAATATCATGCACCGAGATAATATCGTCTCTGGAATCTTATGAATCTCAGTCGTGGCAAAGATGAACTTAACGTGCTGAGGAGGCTCTTCCAGAGTCTTCAATAGGGCGTTAAATGCGCTTTTTGAAAGCATATGGATTTCGTCGATAATATAAATCTTATAGCGTCCCAAAATCGGAGCGTATTGCGAAGAATCAATGATTTCTCGAATATCATCGACTCCAGTTCGACTGGCCGCATCGAATTCCATGATATCCATATGCTGATCTCGATCTATGGCCAGGCAAGAGCGGCATACTCCACACGGCTGAGATGTAGTATTGGTGAGGCCATCGCTTCCAAGGCAACTCAGACATCTCGATAAAATTCTTGCGGTCGTCGTCTTGCCGACTCCGCGGATGCCGTGAAATAAAAATGCGTGAGGAATTTTAGAGTTATCGATGCACGACTTCAGGGCTTTGGCCAACATTTCCTGCCCGATCAGATCTCCCAGAACCTTCGGCCTATACTTCCTGCTAAGAACGACATACTGACCAGACATCCTAAATCACTTCGAATGAAAAAAGACATTATACGAAACGAGTATGCACTCACCTCAGCAAAAAAAGATATTTTTATTTTGGCTGCAAACCCTAGTGGCAGGGCTAAATCCTAGAAATAAAACTAAAGGCTAACACTACACTCAAGGATGTACTAAAATTGCCCAAAACTACTAAATGATGGAATGACAAGATGGTAGTAATAGATATATTGGAAACCGTATAGGAGAAAGGTATGCGCTACTTCGGGTAGATTTGTCGGATTTGGACCTGGGTATGGGGTACTCTAGGCGGGGAGCTGGCGCTTTTAGCGCCAACCCCCCGATCCCGCCGCCTTAGTAATAATATCTGATTGTCGGAGTATTGTTGGAATTCAATGAAATTCTTGAATAGAGGCCAAAGTTGGTGTAGAGTTTCCTGGTAGTCTAATCATCTCTTTGGCCTTGGAATTCGCGGTGTTTCAGCCGATTCGCAGATTGATATCAGAGTCTCTTCGGCTTTTCATTAGACCTCCTTCGAAACCTCCAGAATCAGAGTTACTGCTAGAAGACACGGAGCACAGAAGCGGAGTGTACAATGAGGTACATGAGCATTCGAGCACCGGATCGACGCAGCAGGAAACTGATTGCGGAGAGTTACGGAGGAGGTCTATTGGGCCTTCTTCTGGCGATCATTTACCTGATCCTGATTTTTTTGATTCAATTCTGGTAGAAAGGCCTTCCGATCCGTCTTTCGGTGATGTCTATACTAACGCCGCCATGTGTTTCGCGAAAAAGCTGAAAACCGCCCCGAAAGTGTTGGCCAATTCGATAGCAACCCTCCTCGAGGAGTGCCCCGCCATCGATAAGGTCTCAATCGTCGAGCCCGGATTCGTCAATTTTACGATGAAAAATGAATTTTGGCACGGCATAATCGGCAAAATCCTGGATAAAAAAGAGAAGTTTAGCGAAACGAATCTCAAGGGCGGAGAATCCATTAACATCGAATTCGTATCGGCCAATCCGACGGGGCCGCTCCACACAGGGCATGCTAGAAATGCCGTTTTTGGAAGCGTCGCGAGTAATCTTTTGGAAAAAATCGGATACTCCGTAACACGTGAATTTTATATCAATGATCAGGGTAATCAGATTAAATTCCTCGCCAAATCATTATATCTAAGATATCTAGAAATCCTAGGACACGAGGTCTCAGATGACGATTTTGGGGCCGATATGTATTGTGGAGAATATGTCAAAGGATTGGCCAGGCAATTACTCGATACATATCAGGATAAATTTGTTAACCTAAATGAATCCGAATGGATCGATGAACTCAGTAAATTCGCCGTCGAAAAGATGGTTAGAAATATTGAGGATGACCTCAAGTCGATCGGAGTCATCATGGATGAATATACTTCCGAAGCCGAAATATGTCGAAGAAATTTAGTCGAAGAGGCCCTGGATTTATTGTCTAAACATGGTGATATTTATGAGGGAGTCTTGCCGAGACCCAAGGGAATCGAAGAAGATGAAGAATGGGAAGAGCGCCCTCAGACCCTCTTTAGATCGACCAAATACGGGGATAGTATCGATCGCGCCCTCAGGAAATCGGATGGAACGTGGACCTATTTTGCCGGAGACATAGCGTACCATCTCGATAAAATCAGGAGAGGATATAAAAAGATGGTAGCCGTTCTGGGGGCAGATCACGGCGGATATGTTAAGAGACTAAATGCGGCCGTCAGTGCCCTCAGCGATGGAACCGCAGATCTCGAAATCCGATTATATCAGCTGGTCAATTTCCTGGAAAATGGTAAACCGATCAGAATGTCTAAGAGGGCCGGAAATTTCATAAGTTTGAGGGACGTTATCGATAGAGTCGGAATCGATGTGACCAGATATATGATGATTTCTAGGCATCATGACGTTATGATCGATTTCGATTTCGAAAAAGCAATCGAGTGCTCGATGGACAATCCGCTGTTTTATATTCAGTATGCATACGCCCGGATTTGCTCCGTCTTCAGGCATTGCGCGGAAGTTTTCGGAGATATTAGTGAAACAGATCTTAGTGGAAGCGATATGAGTGTCCTATCGGATGCTTCCGAGCTATCCCTATTGAAGGCTCTGAGCTTTTGGCCGGAACGAGTTAAATCGGCGGCCTGTAGTATCGAGCCGCATAGAATCTCCACCCATCTCCAGGAAATTGCCCATTCGTTTCATTCTCTGTGGAATGCCGGTAAACAGAACACAGAGCTACGATTTGTATCGATCGATGATAGACGGGCTACGACCGCCAGGTTATCTCTGCTCCTGGCGACTAAAATCGTATTGGAGGATGGGTTGAAGATTATGGGGATAACCCCGATGTCAGAGATGAGATGAGGTATCGCCGATTATGAAGCACATCGATTTCAGGAAAAAAAATAATAAACAAAGCTATCTTCGGTACAATGATGTTTTTATGTCCCGTGGAAATCCAGCCAATAACAGGAATTATAGCGACGAAGTGCAGCGTAGCGAGATGAGAGACAGCCCTCCTCCAAATCGAGTGTATAACAATCGCCTCAATCAAGACGAAACTGAATACCAAAGAGATGATCGATATATAGATCGGTATGACGATGGTTACGACGACGAGATATACGATCACAAAGAAGAGGTATACGACCAGAGATCGATCAGCCCATATGATCGAGAATACTTCTCTGGCGAAAGCGGTATCCTCAACGAACGGATGGTAAAATACCAGAAGCGGCAATTACCTCCGCTGCATAGATACGGCTCGAATTCACGCAATAATTATCCGGCTCCTCGGATGATGTATTGGGATGAAGATGAAGATCAGGGCGGGTATTCCAGGCATAGTAAGAGGTATTCTCAATTCGGTGCGATCTGGCAGAGATTCATCGTAACATTTGCTTCGATATTATCGTTGGTGTGTATCACATGGATTGCCTATAATTGGAATGGAGGGCATCGCCAGACAAGGAATAGTGATGGCCCGGTAATCATCGAACCCGAACATGCTTCGTTTAAGGTACTACCAGATCAACCGGGTGGCATCGAAATCGAACATAAAGACAAGACGGTTTATGAACGACTACATCCGGGATCTTCCGGTGAAATCAACATCGAGGAGAGATTACTTCCGCCACAGGAAGATCCGATAGACATCCCAAGTCGCCAGGCAGCACCTCAAGCTGCACCCCAAAGCAGTGTCGAAGAATATTCGATAGTCGACGATAAAACTTATTATATAAAACTCTCGGCCGGTAAGAATAAACACATCCTCGAGAATGAAGCAAAATTGATGAAGAAGAAATATGGTCAACTAATAGGGGATATCAAATGCGAGGTCAAGAAGGTGAGCAACGCTCAGGGAGAGCAGAAACATGCGATCCTCATCGGCCCGTTCGATTCCCAAGATGCTGCCCTCGATTTAGCCAAACACCTGGGTGGCCAGTGCTATATCGTCTCCGTTAAGGAATAGATCTGATTTTCTAACGAAAATAATGGCTTAGATTATAAAAAGACCCCAAAATCCTAAAAAGCCCTAAACCATAAGAAATAACCCTATGCATATTATAGCTCATTATCTGGCACATTGCCTATGAGTTTTGGTATAAATCCATTGGGAATCAACGTCTTTAGAGCCATCTCACAAATTCTGCGGAGTCAATTTTAAAGGCAATACCTGGCGGATTGGGTGGGATTCGAACCCACGAAGTGGTTGCCCCCTTACCGGTTTTCAAGACCGGGATCTTCAACCGCTCGGCCACCCATCCACTTATGATTGTCAGTTTCAGCGCATTCCCTTTGTGGGATTGCAGCCCAATCGTTGAGCAATTGTCACTGAGTTTAGCCAAATGCGCATGGCCTACGCATGAGAAATCTTCTTAAGACGCTTGATCAATTTAGGCATAGACGTATCATTTCTGCGCATCAGAGCAGTTATAATCTGTCCTTTTTTATCCTTCGCCTTTACTAAAATCGCCATTGCCCATGTCCTCAAAATATCCATTGTACCTAATTCCAAGAAATCAGGGGAATCAGCACATTGCTTGTGCCAGCCCTAGTTACAATTTTCACCAGAGGGAGTGGCGGGTATTTTTTTGCTCGATGTCTATCGAAAAAATTAGGCCCTGGCAGGACATTAATACGCTCAGGGCACTTCCTCCATACGAGAAGAATGGAAGTGGGATGCCGACGACCGGGAGTAACCCGCAGACCATCGCTATATTAATAAAAATATAGAAAAACAACATAGCATTCAGCCCGAAGACCAGAACTTGATTAAATTTACTGCGCTCCCTCAGGAAAACGCATAAGTTATAGGTCAATAGTATAAAATACAACGATATCAAAAATAGACAGCCCATAAATCCGAGTTCTTCTCCCAGGGCCGCGAACATAAAATCCGTCTGTTTTTCCGGCAAGAAATCCAACTGACACTGTGTTCCATTCATCAATCCCTTTCCCCAAAATCCCCCGGATCCAAGCGCTATTTTGGATTGAATGATGTGATATCCGGCCCCATTCGGATCTATCTCTGGCGATAAAAACATTAGAATCCTATTCTTCTGATATTCATGTAGGAAATTCCATAAAATCGGAGCCGTCGCGATGCCCGACAACATAACGACGACAAATTTCCAAATCTGAACCCCGCAGACGAAGAATGTGGATGCCCCCACTAAAAATAGGATTACGGCCGTCCCGAGATCGGGCTGCAGCAGAACGAATGACATCGGGATGACCGTAAGGAGGATCGGGACTATCAATGATGATGTCCTCTGTGTATTTTTCATCGAGAAAAATGAAAAATATTTTGCCAAAACAATAATTAATATTATTCTCATCAGCTCTGATGGCTGAAAATTAAAAAAATAAAGATCCAGCCATCTCTGCGCCCCCATCGAAATTTTTCCGATGATCGAGACGGCAATCAACATCGAGAGACACGATAGATATAACCAATATGCATACCTCTTCCAGAAATCGGGCTTAACAAGCACGACGATAAACATCGCCATAATTCCAATACCAATTCGGCAGACATGCCGGAAACACCACGGAGAAAAATGACCGGAACTCATGGAATATAGTAAAACCAAAGCAAGAATCTGAATAAAAAGCACGATCATAAAAGGAAATACTGGAATATTTGCTAATCTTCTCAGATTGATCGTCATGATGTTAAATAGATATACACGGCGTGAACAAGTATCGCGTACACGGCCGCCATGATATCATCAATCATAATCCCTATGACCGCCATTCTGTCATTTACATTACGATTCTGTGCTCTACGGACATTGATCCTAAAAAGATGAATCCCCTGTTTTAGCCTGTATTCGACCTGTTTTATAGGCCATGGTTTCAAGATATCGAAAAATCTGAATAGAAAAAAGCTTAAGGCGAAATCGATCATAGATAAGTGATTTACAGTCGCCAGGAATATACCACAACAATAGATCCCGCAGGCTTCGTCGATTACGATAAAACCTGGATCCTTGTCAGATAAATCTGCATCTTTCTGTTTAAAAAACAGAGAGCAACCGTATAATCCCATCACTAGAAAAATGACAAAAATATAAGGAATTAAATCTGGTTTCGTGAAAATCAATAAAATTGTCGCAAAAAGCGATCCGACGGTTCCGGGCATCCTTTTCGAGATTAACCCAGTACCAAAAAAAGAAATACAGGTCATGACCGCGACTTTATTCCAGTTTTTCATCTTTTCATCAAAAAATTGATACCTCTACCTTGATATTGTCTGGCGTTTTATCGAGGGTATTTTCGGTCGAAAAACTCAGGCTATCCTTCGGTACGATGAAATCGCACTGTAACGCAGAATCCCACGATTTTATTTCATTTTTGCCGTCAAATATCGAGATCTTCACTCCTCGTAAATTTGCGACAGAATTATCCTCGTTTTTGATGATTCCGGTTACGAAAATCTTAACTCCATCATTATCTTCGGCCTTTGAAATGTTGTATCGTACGTCACTCATCGTAATATTTCTACGAGTATTTTTTGATAATCGTTTCGCTCTGTCGATTAAATATCCCGTAAAGACATCTCTATGATAGAAAACGACGACGGCAGTCAATAGGATGGCCAATACTAACATGCAATTGATTGGGCTCAGGAAATTGGACTTCCTCGTAACCCGTCCTTTTCTCTTCCTATTTAATCTAGAAATTTTTGCGATCTGATCACCTCGATTTGCCTTGATGGATTTTTCAAGCTCAAGAGATACATCGGATTTTTTTAGCCACCATTTTTTTTGACACTTGAAACATCTCAGCCACCATCCATACCCCAACCGTTCATTTCCGATCGGCTTGTTCAGCATATCTAACTTTATATCGTAGCAACAGCCACAGTATGGGCACTTAACGTTCATCGTAAATTATGGGAAACATCCCATCGACAAAAACAAGGCACATACAAAAGATATACCCTGAATCCCCTGCGGGGCAACTTAATTCCACGATGGCCTGACGCATCACTATTGCTCACCTTAGCACCCCACATGTTTTAAAACCATCCACAGTTCATGTAAAATTCCCTAACAGGGCCTAGTTAATCGTTACCGCGATTTACCAGGTCAACCTAGGCTGCATAATCCTGAGTGTCCTGAGCTAGACCATAATGAAGAGGAGGAAGAGCTGCAGCCTTATGGATATGAGTATGAGGACGAGCAGCAGATATCCTAGAAGCAATCTATCTGTGGAGCCCCCTTTGCCCCTTACATAACGATTCATTGTGGGGAATTCCAAATGGTGAGTCCCTATTATCTCTACAAAGCAAATATCTAATCCATTAGACCCCCTCCACAACCACCACAATCAGATCTATTACTAGAAGACACGGAAAGCAGCCCAGAAGCACACTTGGGTGTACGTGAGGACTCGAGTACCGGATCGACAAACAGGAAACTTATTCTGGAGGGTTGGAAGGAAGACTATTGGAACCGAAGAACCCAGATTCTCAATAAATGTTTTATACCCAGCTTCTGATCCGTGTATTTATTGTGGACATTCTCAAATGTTTCTTGTACAATCCTGAGTCGTTTTGAACTTTTACCAATGAATTCAGATGCTTAACAGAAAGATGGTTGCTATAACTCTATTGATGAATAGTTGCGTGATGGCTTCTTCTCCTCCCAATGTGGATGGTGAGGGAGGGGCTCAGGAAGTCCGTGCTCTGCAGTTTGACCGTACTTCTTCTACTCTCTTTGAGGGAGTCCAAACCTTAACCTGGGATTTTGGACTGCTGGGGATTCCTTCCGGGGTGCCAGCTTCTCAGTCGAATTTACAGGTGCTGCGGGAGAATGTGAGCGCTTTAGAAATGGAGGCTGCTTCTTTTCCACTTTTCTCTGAGTCTTTAAATAATCTGTGTGTTCACTTATTTGACCTTTTGAATAGGTTTGACACGAATCCTGCTTGTATGCATGACATTCGGGAACGGGAGTGTTTGGTTGAGGTGCACCTGACGATTCCTTTAAGAGGATTTAGTAATGCTTTAAAGTCTCAAGGTGTTTCGTTACCCGGCATTGACTTGTTTGTGAAGGACGATTTATCTCTTTCTTGGTCGAGTGATTATTTTAGTGAATAAGATGAAATTGATGGACTGGAGAGATTTTTGATCCGCGTTGCTTAGTAATTGGAATATCTAATGACTCAGATTCTTTCGAGTAGTTTTTGATCGTAGGCGCCATAATTGGCGCCTGTTGAATTTTTTCTGTTAATGGTGTGCTTGGGTCATTGATTCGATCAAGGATTTGCAGGAGAGGAAAATATAGATTTCTGATACGGAAGAGTTATCAGCCGTGTTAAAATGGTTATGTTCGAAGCAGATATTCGTGTTTTATGGAACAACTTCCCGAAGTTCTACCAGTATTTAGGGTCCGATCGACTATATTGATGCCCCGTGCTATCCTACCCATCACGATGTCGGAATCCGATTATTTGGGGGTCGCCTCGGAAATTCTAGAGAACAACTTGATCGCGGTGATTCAACCACGCCCAGTCTTCGTCAATGGTGCACGAAATCTGGAATTGATCGAGCCGTTCAAGACGGGTTGTGCCGGCCGGATTTCAGACGTCAATGTAGTCGATGGAGAGGTTTCGATCATTATTCAAGGTATCTGCAGGTTCGAGACCATCTCAGAAATTCCCACCGATGGGGCCGATATGAAACGAATTTCCGTTTCATATGATAAATATATGATTGATATCGAGGAAACGGATGAGTTGCAGGAGATGGATAAGTACAGGTTAATGAGCGCCCTCAATACATATTTCAAGACCATCGAGGTATCGCCCAACTGGAAAGAAATAGAACGAGCTCCGGCCGATGTCCTGATTTCTGCCCTGGCCATGGCCTGTCCGTTTCATCCGAGTGAAAAACAGTCACTCCTCGAGGTGGTCGGTATCAAAGAAAGATCAGATATGATCACGAAAATCATAGAAATGAATTCGTTCGACAGGTATGATACAGCACGTACTGTTAACTGAGAAAATAGTTCACAGAAAAAAATGCAGGAGACATCGTTTTATATAAAAGCTTACGGTTGCCAGATGAACGTCTATGATTCGAAAAATATTATCGAGATCATGGAGTGTCGTGGCTTTGTTCGTACTCTTGACCCTAAGGCGGCCGATATCCTCGTTTTTTATACCTGCAATATCAGGGAAAATGCTGCACGGAAGGTATTTTCTGCGATAGGGATGTTGAAATCCAGTAAAACGAAAGTCATCGCTATTGGGGGATGTGTCGCGCAGGCCGAAAAGGATGAGATATTCAAAAAATCGAGCCTTATCGATATAGTCTTTGGACCACACGTCTACCATAAATTACCCGATTATATCGGGCAGATACTGAATGGAGAGCAATCCAAAATCCTGGATATCGGTCTGGAAAAATTCAATAAATTTGAAAAAGCGCAAAGAAAGAATGATGTGCTATTCAGTGAATTCGTAACCATCCAAGAGGGGTGTGATAATTTTTGTTCGTATTGCGTAGTGCCATATACCCGGGGACGAGAATATTCTAGGGCTGCCAAGGATATCATCTCGGATATTAGGTATCTCATTTCCAATGGAGCGAAAGAGATTACCCTCCTGGGGCAGAACGTCAATTCATATGATGGAGATGCGGCGTATATAAACATTGGTACGAAGGGAAATACCTGGAAACTGGATCGCCTTCTATACGAAATTTCTGGAATCGACGGCTTAAAAAGGCTTAGATATACGACCTCTCATCCGAAGGATATTACCGTCGATTTGATGACGGCTCATTCGGAGATTCCGATCCTCGTTCCGTTTGCTCATATCCCTATCCAGTCCGGCAGTGATAGAATTTTAAAATTGATGAATAGAGGGCATACGGTCGCCGAATATTTAGATAAATTAAAAATGTTCCGGACGATATGTCCGCATATGCAATTTTCATCCGATTTTATCGTCGGATTTCCGACGGAAACGGATGAAGACTTTGAGGATACCGTGAAAGTTGTGAACGATGTGGGGTATGTGGTTTCATATGCCTTCAAGTATAGCCGTAGGAAAGATACGCCGGCCTCCCAAATGGATGGTCAAATTTCTGAACATGAGAAGGAAGGGAGACTTAGGATGCTGCAAGATTCTCTATCTCGGCATCAAATCCACCGGAATAATAGTTTGATAGGCCAGGTACATTCCGTTTTATTCGATAAATGTGGGAAAAAAGAGAATCAGTATATCGGGAAGAATGGATATATGCAGTCTGTGGTGGTCGAATGTGATTCGAATCCGATCGGTGAATTTAGGAACGTTTTGATCGAATCTTCCGGAATAAACAGTGTCTCTGGGAAAATACTACAAAAATGAGCAAAAGCCGAGTAAATATTAACGTAGAATCTGAAAGTAAATGGGAAGAAACAACTGGATTTGTCGAGTGGAAAGAATCTTTGTCGGGCGTGTTAGATTGCGTTATAATGAAGAGATATCCAGATGATAATGTTGATGCTGAGGTCTTTGCTGAGGTTGATCTCCACCTCATCGATAATCCGGAAATGCAGGAATTGAATCTCAAATTCATGCAAAAAAATAGTACGACCAATGTCTTGTCGTTTCCGCAGTTTGGTGTCTCTGAGATCGATTCGGCCCTGCGATCTGGGGGACATGTCATCGGCGATATATTCCTAGCATATGAAAAAATCGCACAGGAATCTCGCGAATTTGAAGTTCCATTTTTTGACAGGTGTACTCACCTTTTTGTTCATGGCGTTTTGCATCTCATGGGTATGGATCACGTTTTACAACCAGAGGAAGAAGAAATGGAAAATCTCGAAATTTGTGTTCTAGAAGCATTTGGTATAAAAAATCCATATGTTTTGTGGGAGAATTAAAAAATCATGAAGATTAAAGATTTTTTGTCGACGATCATTAATCGACTAATAGATTGGAGACAAAGATCACGGGAACATTCACTGAGAGATGCGATCGAGGAATTAATCGAAGAGGATAACTGTTCGGCAACCCAATCGATAGCACGCGATGAACGAGAAATACTCGGCAATGTTCTCAGTTTAAAGGATACCCAGGTACAGAGCATCATGATCCCTCGAATTGATATAGTAAGCATTCAAAATGCCGCAAAAATCGAGGAACTTATGTCGCTATTCGTCGAAAAGCAGAGATCATCGATTGTAGTTTATCAGGGAACGATCGATAACGTCATCGGAGTCATTTATCTTAAGGATGTCGCGAATTGGTTTTATATGAATAAGCCGTTCAATCTCAGCGTTTTCGTTAAGGATGTTTTGTTTATTCCTCCGGCGATGCAGATTTTGGATTTGCTCCTCAAAATGAAGGAAACCGGAATTAAGATAGCTGTCGTAATCGACGAATATGGAGGGGTCGACGGTTTGGTTTCATTCCGTGATTTAGTTGAGGAAATAATCGGTGATATTCAGGATGCAGAGGAAATGAAACAACAGAGTAGGAGGGTAGTCAAAATGACGGATGGAGTAGTCATCGTTGATGCTCAGTCTACCTTCGAAGAGATACAAAAATATGGCGGAATCGAAATAATTCCAGAAGATAATTCGATCGAGACGATAGCTGGTATGATTTCGCATATTACCGGGACGGTTCCAGTTAAGGGAGAGCTCGTCGATTGTCAGCGCCAAAATTTGGAATTCGAAATACTGGATGCAGATCCAAGACGAGTAAAAAGCGTCAAAATTCGGAAGAAATATATATCGCATATTCATGTTTCTGAAGAACGACAGAATGAAAACCTGTAGTATTTTTGGATCGACTGGAACGATCGGACGAAAGGCCCTCGAGGTCGCCAAAGATAGCGATTTTAATATTCTGGCGATAACGGGCAGATCGAAGGCAGATATTCTAATCGAACAGGCCCTGAAATACAGGCCGAAATACGTGGGGATATCCCACGAGGAGAACTATTCGATCGTAAGGGAGGCCCTATTCGGAGAAAAACAAATCGAGGTCGTCCCGGAGGATGAAATCGATGAATTAGCAAGGCTGGATGTAGACTGTTGCGTGATGGCCGTCTCCGGAACGACGACGGGGGTCGGGCCAACATTTGCATGCCTCGGACACGCGAAAAGATTGGCAATTGCCTCGAAAGAACCCATCATCATCGGTGGCAAATTATTGATGGCTATGGCCGAAAGGAACGGAACTGAAATTATACCGATCGATTCCGAGCATAGCGCCATTTTCCAGTGTGTAGTGGGAGAAGATAGACGCTCGGTAGAGAGGTTAATCCTAACGGCCTCCGGGGGGCCATTCCTGGATTTCGAGGAATCCGAGCTTGATGCTGTGGCGACAATCGAGGCAACCTTAAACCATCCAAAATGGAAGATGGGAACCAAAATAAGCGTTGATAGCGCGACGATGCTCAATAAAGCCTTCGAGATTATTGAGGCTGCCATTCTTTTCGATATTGATATCTCTAAGATAACGGCGATTATGCATCCGGAGGCTGTGATTCACGGTCTCGTCGAATTTTCTGATGGAAATGTTAAGGCCCTCATTTCACCTCCGGATATGACTTTACCGATATCATATGCCATGAATTATCCAGGGCGGATCAATTCCTGTGGGGCAAGGATGGTTAATTTGAGGGATATGCACTTTGTCGAACAAAAAGATTGGCAAAGAAGAAATATTGGCCTGGGATATCGAGCATTCTGTGAAAACAAATCGATAGCCCTCACGATGGCTGATTCAATAGCCGTCTCCCGTTTTTTAGACGGTAAAATCGGTTTTACACAAATTTACGAAATAATAGATGAAATACTAAACCAATCCCCAACAGAAGAAATAAAATCTTACGATGATATTCGATCGATTATCGAAGAATCAGCGTACGATCAAAAAAAACGGATTGAATGATGGGAGACTATGCAGTACCATCAAGGCGGTCAGTTTCCTGAATCGACCGGGGTCGTAGCTCAGCTGGGAGAGCGCTGCAATAGACCTCTTTCGAATCTAGACAAATAACATAAAAAGGTGTAGAAATATCCCAATTGGGTAAACAGAGAAAACATTGTGAACTATGATGAAGTACGAACAGATAAAAGATCTATCAGAA